>JAIKVO010000014.1 GCA_024685655.1 Treponemataceae bacterium | reverse complement strand
CCATACGAACGCCTGACAATCAAGCTCGTACCGCTTCTGATTCGTTTTTTTCGGGGCGGCGGCGAAAATGTTGTTTATCCGCTCCATAAAATCATCAACCTTGCCAGCACGAAGCTCCCGTATAAAGTTAAGGACTTCTATATTGTCCGTTTTTTCTTCATATCCCGCGTACAACGGAACCAGGTTCTCATAAAGACCGTATTTTACCTCGCTGTTCGGAAGCCCCAGAATGAAGCTGTCGAATTCCTTCTCATAGCTTTTTATTGTGATGTACCCGGTCTGATAAAGCATCGGAATGGCATTTTGCGAGTCAAGCCGATAATTCTCAATGGTCCTGCGCCCGACCTCGATTTCGTTTTCAAGCGAGGTGTAGTCAAAATCAATGTTCCGCATCATTCTGGTCAGGAAGGTCGGGGTTCCAGTCGCGAACCAATAGCTGCCGAAATCAGAATCCGCAAAGGCATTCAAAAGGCTGAACGGATTGTAGACATCGGTCTGCGTGTCTTTTGAAAAATGATAGCCGTCATAATTCTTTTTGAGTTTTTCAATACATTCTTCTTTTGAAATCTCGTTTTTTGTGCCCATATTTTCAATTTCTGGCACAAAATTCTCTTCCATCTCTTCCTGCGTGATTCCACAAATAGCGGTGTATTCTTCAGAAAGCGATATGTCACGTAGATTATTCAGATCTGAGAAAATGCTCACTTTGTCGAACCGAGTAACGCCCGTTATGAACACAAACTGAATGTGTGCGTCCTCGCCTTTTATCACGCCATAGAATGATTTCAGGATTTTTCGGAATTTATCGACCAGCTCAGGATTATCCATCGCGTTCAGAAGCGGCTTGTCGTATTCATCTACAAGAACAACAGCCTGCAAGCCTGTTTTTTCGTGGGCTTGTTGAAGAAGGCTGCTGAATCGGTCGGCAAAAGTTTCCGCACCCTTTGAACCGTAAACGGCTTCGTAATCAGAGAGTTTTCTGTTAAGCGACTTGCGGAAATTCTCTTCATCCGTAAAATCGCCTACATTGAAATCAAGGTAAAAAACAGGATACTTCTTCCATTCGGTTTCGGATTTTGCGATTGCCAGACCTTCAAACAAATCTTTCCGACCCTCAAAGTAACTCTTTAAGGTAGAAAGGAAAAGTGATTTTCCAAATCTGCGCGGTCGGCTTAGAAAATAAGGACATTTATATTCAGCAAGTCTTTTGATAAACTGCGTTTTGTCTACATAGACACAGCTGTTCTCGCGGATTTTCTCAAATGTCTGAATGCCAATCGGCAGGTTTCGCATTTCGCTCATAGCACGATTATAGCACAAGAAGTGGATTTTTACTATTCGTAAGTTACCAAGCACCCCAGCTTCTTCACAAACCCCACGCGGCACCCACATATTCCTGGAACGAACTTTTTGGGCGGTTCACAAAGCCCCATAAAAAATGTATAGTAATTAAAAGTTCCGCATTTACAACTGTGTGCGCTGGCGGCGGAAACTCGCAGAAAAAGTTCTTTCAAGGAATCAGCATGAAAATATCAGACATACTTAACGCAAAAAAGCTTTCTGTCTCTTTCGAAATTTTTCCACCGAAACAGCAATCATCTTACGAGTCCGTAATAAACACAGCGATGAAACTTTGCTCGCTGCATCCTGATTTTATGAGCATTACATATGGTGCAGGCGGAAGCACAAAGCGGAACACGGCTCAAATTGCAGGCGAGCTTCAGACAAAGGGAAACGAGACGGCTCTTGCGCATCTTACATGCGTAGGGGCTTCAAAAGAAGATATTTCCGCGACGGCGGCTGAGCTTTCAAAACTTGGAATAGAGAACGTGCTTGCGTTGCGTGGTGATATTCCTCAGCCCGATGCGAACGGCAACATGCCGGAAGGATTTTTTGACGCATGGAAAGAAAAAGGATATGCGCACGCATCCGATCTTGTTGCAGTTCTTAAAAAAAGCGGCAATTTCTGTGTGGGCGGCGCGTGTTATCCCGAAGGTCATCCGGAAAGCTACAACCGCGACATCGATATAGATAACGTGAAGTACAAGGTTGAGGCGGGCTGCGATTTTCTTACGACGCAGATGTTCTTTGACAACGACATGCTCTACAGCTTTTTGTACCGCTTGCAGTCGAAAGGCATTCACGTTCCGGTGCTCGCCGGAATAATGCCGATAACGCAGCCGTCGCAGGTAAAGCGCATGATAAAGCTTTCAAACGCCTACATTCCGCGTAAGCTGCTTATGATTGTTGACCGGTTCCAGGATAGCCCGGAGGCTCTTATGCAAGCCGGAATCGCATATGCGACAGACCAGATAATCGACCTGATTTCGAACGGAGTACGCGGCATCCATATTTATACGATGAACAAGCCGAATGTCGCGGAAGCAATAGTGTCGAACATCAACAGCATTGTAGAGGCTGTGAACGTCTGACGCATTTTAGGAATGCGAGTGACGGAGACCAACGAAACGGAGAACGCGGATGGAAAAAGTTGATTTCAGGGTATTTCTTTCTAACCGGATAAAAGAGGGCGAACCCGTTTTCTCTGACGGCGGTATGGGAACGATGATTCAGGCATCGGGCGTTACGGACTACAAAATCCCCGAAGAGCTGAATTTTACACATCCAGATGTGATAAAGAACATTCATTTGCAGTATCTTAAAGCAGGATCTGATTTTATAACGACAAATACGTTTGGCGCGACACCGATAAAAATGCACGGCGCACAATTTTCTGCAGGCGATGCGATTCGTAAGGCGGTTTCGCTTGTGCGCGATGCGATAGAGGAATATCAGCGTGAGTGTGGGGCTGGTAACAGTGGCGGCGGGATCGGCGGCGTTGCGGGCGTTTCCGCTGATGGTGTCTCGGCTGTGGGCGGGGATTTATCTACGGGCGATGTCGATGGACAGAAGGCTTGCTCGACTTTTGGTGCGGACAGTCCGAAGTTTGTCGCGCTCGACATTGGCCCAAGCGGAAAACTGATTGAGCCAGCCGGAACGATGACGTTCGATGAAGCGTACACATCATACGCGCAAGCCGCCATCGCAGGCGAAAAAGCAGGAGCAGACCTTGCTATTATCGAGACGATGAGCGACCTTTACGAAGTTAAGGCCGCAGTTCTTGCCGTAAAAGAGAACACTTCACTTCCGATTATTGCATCAATCACGTTTCAGGATAATTTACGGACACTTTCAGGTGCGGATGTTCTTACAGCCGTAACATATATGGAAGCTCTTGGCGTAGATGCCGTCGGCATGAACTGCGGCGTGAGCCTTGCGGTGGCGGAGAAACTGGCATCGCTTTTTGCGGCGGAAGCATCTATCCCGGTGATAATGCAACCGAACGCAGGGCTTCCGCAACTTGAAAACGGAAAGACAGTGTTCAAAGTGCTTCCGCCGGAATTTGCCGCGTCTCAGCTCGTAAACTACAAGGCTGGTGTGAGCATTCTGGGCGGCTGTTGTGGCACGACTCCGGCGCATATTGCCGCAATGGTGCAAGCTGTCGCCGGTGCAAGCCGCGCCCCCGGGTGCGCGAGAGAACCCGACTCCGCGACGTGCATTTGCTCCGGTAGTACGACAGTCCGCATCGGAGGCGCGAGCGGCGCGGTTATCGTCGGCGAGCGCATAAACCCGACCGGCAAAAAGAAATGCAAAGAAGCCCTGCTTTCCGGCGACAGCCAGTTCATCCTTGACGAAGCCGAAAAACAGATTGCAGCAGGCGCGCACGTACTCGATGTAAACGTCGGACTTCCCGGAATAGATGAAAAGCAAGTTATGTCAGATACTGTTTTTCTGCTTCAAAAAACTTTCACGTGCCCGCTCCAAATCGATTCCAGCGAGCCGGACGTTCTTGCAGCCGCGATGCGCCGCTACAACGGAAAACCGCTCGTAAACTCTGTGAACGGAAAGCAGCATGTTATGGACGCGGTTTTCCCGCTCGTACAAAAATACGGAGGTGGCATAGTCGCGCTTTGTATTGACGAAAACGGCATTCCACCGACGGCAGAAGGTCGCCTGGCCATCGCGGAGAAAATAGTTTCCGAAGCCGCAAAATACGGCATAAAACGAAAAGACATTTTTATCGACATGCTGACGCTTACCGTTTCTTCTCAGCAAAAAGAAGCTGCCGAAACGATACGCGGAATCAGGCTTTTGAAAACTTCGCCATCAACAAAGGGCGTAAAAACAATACTCGGCGTTTCAAACATATCGTTCGGACTGCCACGGCGCGACATAATCAATTCGCACTTTTTCAGCATGGCGTTGAGTGCAGGACTCGACGCATGTATAATCAATCCGCTTTCGCAGTCCATGCTCGACTCTTACAGAACATACAGGGCAGTCTACGCTTTTGACGAAAACTGCATGGAATACATAGACGCATACGCAGGAACTGTCGCGCCAAGTGCAACAACGCCGTCGGCAACAAATACCGCAGCGGCAGGCCCTAACGCCGGTGCGCCAGTGACAGGAAATGTGCCCGCGCAACCAGGCTCACAATCTGGAGCCGCGACGAATCCCACGCAGCCGCAATCATCCCCGGCAAACGCGGCAAACCCAACAAACGCCACGCCTCAAACTGAGCAAAGCACACAGTCATCCCCCTTGTTCCAGGCCATCGTCAAAGGCTACCCGGAGAAAGCCGAAACCGAAGCCGCGAAGCTTCTTGAAACTCTCTCCCCTATGGACATCGTGAACAACTACATCGTTCCCGCGCTCGACAACGTAGGCGACGACTACGCTTCCGGCAAAAAGTTTCTGCCGCAGTTGCTCCTTAGCGCGGACACAGTTTCAAAAGTGTTCGCCATCCTCAAAAAGCACATCGCTGAAAACTCCTCAAACAACCAAGGCTCACAAAAAAGCAACGGCCGCGTACTAATGGCAACAGTGCAGGGCGACATACACGATATAGGCAAGAACATCGTCTCAGCTATGCTTGAAAACTACGGCTTCGAAGTAATCGATCTTGGTAAAGACGTTGCTCCGGAAACTATAATTAAAACCGCGCTCGAAAAAGACATAAGGCTTATCGGGCTCAGCGCACTAATGACAACAACCGTCCTTAGCATGGAGAACACAATCAGAATGCTCCGTGAGACAGAAAAAGAGCAAGCGAAACTTGGCAAGGACATTAAGTTTGTGATTGTGGCTGGCGGTGCGGTTCTCACCCCGGAATATGCAAAGAAAATCGGCGCGGACTACTACGGCAAAGATGCAATGAGCACCGTCGCCATAGCAAAGAAGGTTTTACTAAATGAGTAACAGTCAACACAACGACAAACATCCAACAGACAGAAAACTTCATTCTTTCAAGGAATACAAATCCATAAAAACATATCTTTATCTTGTGTTCTGTCCGCGGACATTCATTCCTCTTATGAAATGCGTTCACACCGCGCTTCAGAAGTTTTTCATATTGCAGTTCAGCGTAAAATTCGGATTCCGAAAAATCCCTGTAGTACAAGTAGATAACGCGCTCGACAAAATGGTTCCTTTCTCACCGAAGAGGATTTCGACATATCTTGATTTTATTCATTCTCTTGCACGGCCGCTTGGTTTTTGCCTCTCCAAGTTCAATAGAAAAGAACGTTCACAAATAGCAATTAACATAATCAACGAGCTTAAAAACTGCTACGAAACAGCATATCATATTTATTCGTTCAGTATGTCCACTACAAACCGCCCCAACTACAAGAAAGACAGGCATTTTCGGCTTATCCACACGCTTGACCCGCATCTGATGTGTGTACCGAGCCTTCATGTATCCATAATGATTATGGCGTGGGTTTTCTATAGAGAAGTATTCCAGTCGCCAATATTCGACGATGAAGAAAAAAAATACTACACAAAGCAGGTTTTCGATTCTGCAAAAGCCATAACAGAGACCGTGCTTTATGTAAAACAGCACAGTGTAAACTGCATTCCGTCGGCAATCTACATGATGACAATAATGCTCAAAGACCGCTTCACTCTCAACGACGCGATATATTTTATCGACAGCCTTTTTGTCGAAAGCACGGACATTTCGGATGAAATCAAAAAAAACATACATTCATATGTTCAAATGATGTTTGAGCGGTTTGTACTGGAAAACTGTTCGGAAGAAGATTGGACAATCCCGATAAAACGCTGGCTCACCACCTACAAAGCAAGCTGAAATATCAGAATCGGGAAAGCCTGCTCGAAACTGCCCACTCACGCATTCCCAATCATAAAAACTTCGCAAAAAACTTGCCGAATTGGAAAAAAATCATTAAATTTACTACAAATTGATGTAATTGATGAAACCCCAGTACATCAATTTGATGTGTTTTACATCACACAACCTAACATTTTCTGTTCGCATTTGTTCTGAACAGTTGAAAGGAGATATGGAAAAATGGCTAAACAGCTCGTTTTTAATGAAGACGCCCGCAAAAAATTGCTTTCTGGCGTTGAACAGATTTCACAGGCAGTAAAGGTAACACTCGGTCCTAAAGGCCGCCTTGTTATGTTGGACAAGAAATACGGTGCACCGACAATCACAAAAGACGGAGTTTCCGTTGCAAAAGAAGTTGAGCTTGAAGACCCATTCGAGAACATGGGAGCACAGCTCGTTAAAGAAGTAGCCGCAAAGACAAACGATGTTGCCGGTGACGGAACAACAACAGCAACAGTTCTTGCTTATTCAATGGTTCGCGAAGGACTTAAGGCCGTAGCAGCCGGAATGACACCTATCGAACTGAAACGCGGTATGGACAAAGCAGTTGCACTTGCTGTCGAGGACATCAAGAAGAACTCAAAGGCTGTAAAAGGCGGCGATGATGTTAAGCACGTTGCTACAGTTTCTGCTAACAACGATGCAGAGCTCGGCGGAATCCTTGCTGGTGCTTTCGAGAAAGTTGGAAAAGACGGCGTTATCACAGTTGAAGAGTCCAAGACAATGGAGACAACAACTGATTTCGTAGAAGGTATGCAGTTCGACCGCGGTTACATCTCATCATATTTCGTAACAGACCGCGACAGAATGGAAGCAAACTACACGGATCCATACATCCTTATCCATGACAAGAAGATAAGCAACATGAAAGACCTTTTGCCGCTTCTTGAGAAAGTAGCTCAGACAGGAAAGGCTCTCGTTATCATTTGCGAGGATATGGACGGTGAGGCTCTTGCAACACTTATCGTAAACAATCTTCGTGGTACACTTAAGACAGTTGCAGTTAAGGCTCCTGGATTCGGCGACCGCCGCAAGGCAATGCTTGAGGATATCGCAATCCTTACAGGCGGAACAGTTATTACAGAAGACCTTGGCCTTAAGCTTGAGACAACAGAGCTTTCACAGCTCGGTTCTGCAAAGAGCGTAAAGATTGACAAAGACAACACAACAATCGTTGATGGCGCAGGCAATGCAAAAGCTATCAAAGATCGTGTTGCGGAAATAAAGACACAGATTGATGCGTCAACAAGCGACTACGACAAAGAAAAGCTCAAGGAACGCCTTGCAAAGCTTTCTGGTGGTGTAGCTGTTATAAACATCGGTGCTGCAACAGAAGTTGAGATGAAAGAGAAGAAACACCGCGTTGAGGATACGCTTGCCGCAACACGCGCTGCTCTTGAAGAGGGTATCGTTTCCGGCGGCGGTCTTGCACTTATCGAGGCTTCAAAAGCTCTTGAAGGCGCAGAAGAAGGTCTTACAGACGATGAGAAAGTCGGCTTCAAGATTGTTAAACGAGCTCTTGAGGAGCCTATCCGCCAGATTGCGGAGAACGCTGGTGCAGACGGTTCAGTTGTTGCTGATAAGGCAAAATCAAGCAAGAAAGGCATTGGTTTCGATGCTTATGCAATGGAATGGAAGGACATGATGGAAGCTGGTATCATTGACCCGGCAAAGGTTACAAGAACAGCTCTTCAGAATGCGGCTTCTATTGCAGGACTTCTGCTTACAACAGAGTGCGCGATTACAGATATTCCTGAGAAGAATCCTGCTCCTGCTATGCCAGCTGGCGGCATGGGTGGAATGGACGGAATGTATTAATAAGCTAACCGGAGTGACCGCATTTGAAGTGTGGCGCATTCCGGTTGTAAAACAAAAAGCAGCTTGTGCGACAGATACGACGCATAGGCTGCTTTTTTAGTCTTACAGCAGATTTTTTAATTCTTACGAAGAAGTGAAGAAAAAATAGAACAAAAAAGTAACAATAAAAAAGCAGTAGTATAAGTTTGTATAGATGTATGTTTTGAAAAATCTCAAAACAAACATACGATTTTTAGAATTTCCGAAACGTCATTTACCTATACTATCTTATGTGTTAGCAATTATTAATTATTCGGTAAAACCGCTCACCAAAACTCAGGAATTGGGGCTTGCAAAAAAAGCAGCTGGAGGCGACAAACAGGCACGCGAAACCTTAATCCGTGCGAATATCCGATACGCGTTTTCCTATGCCAAGCTTTTTTACGGCCGTGGGCTTTCAAATGATGATATTGATACAGAAGCTGTCATCGGACTGACAAAAGCCGTGGATCATTTTGATTACACAAAGAACTGCAAGCTAATAACGTTTGCGAGAATGTACATAATGAACGAAATAGTTTCTTCTAGAAACAAATGCGGCTATCTTCCGCGGCAAAGTTACGAACGCCTTAGGATGATTTTAAAAATCAACAAGGCTATGAAAGAAATTGATGACGCAGATTGCAGCCACAAAGAGCTTGTGACCATGATTTCTGCAAAAACCGGCTTAGCAAAAAGTTTGATTAAGGAACTTTTTGAAGAAAATTTGCCCTGTGTCAGTCTTGATGCAAAAATCAGTGACGGCAGTGAAGATTCAAGGCTTTCTATTATTTCAGACAACGCTTCATGTTCCCCGGAGGAAACCGCTGTATATCACATTCAGAAACAGGAGCTATACGAAAATCTTGACAAGCTTAAGCCGCTTGAAAAACAGATTATCTGTATGTTTTTCGGTTTGCAGGAATACAAAAAGCCTTACTCGCTTTCTGAAATCGGCGAAAAGCTCAATGCTTCAAAGCAGTATGTTTTTTACATAAAAAAATGCGCATTGGATAAACTAAAAAGGAAAATGTGCGGCATAGCGGCATAATAATAAAAAAGCGGAAAGAAAAGATGTCCGAAGGGAAGAAAACCACGGTTCGTTAGAACGGGGTTGTCGTCCCTTCGGCTTAGTTCATATTATTAATCAGTTAATTCAATTAGTCTTCGTAGAAATAGATTTCACCGTCTTCGTCAACTCCAAACAATACGTAGTCTGTGTAGTACTGGTTTCCGTAAATATCATCTATTTCAAAACTATAGTAATAATCGGATTCAGGAAGGAAGCCGTCGTAAATCATATCATCACCGGTAAACGTATATTCGTCTCCGTATATCATTCCTTCGTACTCGCCTTCATTGTTATAGACGAAATAGGCAGGAACAATTACATCACCACGTTTGAACGGCTTGATTCTGCCGGATGCCGCGCCACCGGAAGTACCGCTTGACGTACCAAGGATATACGTGTCGTATCCATCATCAGTGTACTGCATCATAGCACGCATATTCGTATCTTTTCCGTTAACCTGAACAGGAATAGAATACAAGTCGTAATCGTCGCCTTCTTCTATAAGGTACATCGCCAGAACCTGACCATCGCCGAGCAGATACCACAATCCGTCGAAGTTATCGGTAACAATTCCTTCATCCCAGTCGATAGAAACGTAATTGTCCAGACCCAGATCGATGAAATATCCGTCTTCGTCTGTCATCATTATTTCACAGTATACTCCGTCAAGGTTATCCATTGAATCTTCCGTAAGGATAAAGCCGAACGTACCGTCTTCGGTCATCGTTGGCTCTACTTCGTACTCAATAGAAGCTCTTCTCTGGTAGCCGTGTCCGTATATGCCGTGACCAGCGCTTGAACTATGGCTGCTTGAACTTGAAGCACTCGACGTACCAGAATAGCTGTTCGACTGGCTCTGTGACTGGCTTCCGTAACCATAGCCATAATCATAATCGCCATAACCATAGTAGTCATCGTAATCATCGTAATCATCCCAGCCGTAGTCATCGTCATCCCAGCCCCAGTTGGAATCATCGTAGTCGTCGTAGTCATCATAACCGTAGCTGTAATTATTATAGTCGTAACCGTAGTCGTCATCGTCGTCATCCCAGCCACTGCTGCTGTTACTGTTATCGTCCCAGCCCCAGTCATCAAAAAGGCTGCTCAAGAAGGTCATACCATAACCGCTGTCTTCGTCGTCATCGTCGTACCAGCTCCAATAATCGCTGTCGTAGTCGTCATCGCTCCACCAGCTGCTGTCGTCTCCGAGCCAGTCGTCGTCTCCGGAGTAACCGGCTGTAGTACCCATGTTGGCACCGTACGTAACCTTATCGACGAACGTCATGTAGTACGGGCTTACACAGATTCTCTTGAACATTTCGAGCTCGCCCGAATAGTTGACAGAAAGAGGATAATACGTAGAAAGACCTGTCGCATCCTTTTCGTTCTGACCAATCTTGTTGTACACGATAGTCTCTTTAAGAGCTTTCTGTGCATCTGCAGACGATGGAACGTAGCTTTCTACGCTTTTAAGAATGGCTCCAAGGTCAACCATGTTCGTGTAGCCTTCTGTTTTGTTGTTACCGCCGAAGTTCTTTGCGTTCGAAATGTTACGCACCATAACAGGCAGAACAGAAGTGTCGGCAGAAGCCTCGTACATCTCGCCAAGCGCGGTATTGAGCTTTGTAATAAGATTGTCGAGCTTCGAAAGATCTGTTACGGCAAGAGTCGTTTCTTTTTCTGTTCCCCAGTCATCGCAGCAGTCATCGTAGAAAGCATCTGCAATTGCAATACCAAGCTCCTTGCCGTTACACTTCGGGTTTGAATCAAGATACTCACCGAAGCCGGTGTAGTTCCAGCCACGTCCAGGCTCCAGCTCCTCTGACGCAACCATGTAGTTTGCGTGCGGAACGAGCATGTTCGCAACTTCAATCGTACTCATAAGACAAGCGTCAAAGCCGATAAACTCGAACTTTCCAGAAAGCTTGTCATGAACGCCTGTCAGCGCCTCATCAATTTCTATGAGGTCAAGCGAGTCGTCGAATTTTTCGTCGAAGCAAACACCGCTTACACTTCCTCCTCCGTGGTCCCAGAAAATGATACCCATTTTGGATGCGGCGTATTTATCAAGTCCCCAAAGGATAAATGACTGGAATGTCGCCTTATCGCCCATGTTCGCGTCTGAAAGTTCGTCCACAAGCCTGATCGTTCCGTCTGAAATTACATATCTCTGCAATTTAGAAGAAGAAATGCCGTATTTCTGCCATTCATTTGCGCCGCCAGTCTGTACAACGAACTTTATGTTCGGCTCAGTACAGGCATAAAGCATTTCTTCCATATCGGTCGTTGCCGCACCGTCCTCAGACTCAAGGTCAGCGCCGCACAAATAAACAAAAATAGTCCATGTACCGTCATCCGCTGTTGAAGATTTGCTTTTTACAGGAGAACGGTCAATCACAACATTCTTGTTCCTGAACGAAAGCGTCGTACTGCGTCCGAAAACAGCGTCTGCTTCGTTATAGTCATAAGAATTACCAGGTTTTCCAATTTCATTAATAACTTCAGGATTAACTGTCTTGTTCCTTTTTCCTGCACCAGAACCGGAACTGTTATAGGTTCTTTCAGAAACTTCTGTGACAATACCTAGCTCATCTTCGTCACAGGAAACAAGAGTTCCCATAACGAGCACAATACAAAGCACCGTTATAAGTGCCCTGGCAATTTTTTGAATTTTAATCATTTGTACAAAAACCTCATTTTCTACAAACAAGAACCATAGTTCTTGCTTTTTCATTATATGGAGAAAACTCAAAATCTCCGTAGATTTCACATGATGAAAAGCCCGCTGCAAGAAGGATGCGCTTAAGCTCTACAGCTGAATAAAGCCTTTGCACAAAAACATGGTCTGTTCTTGAACCGGTCACATTGTCAATCAAAATCCAGCGTGAACGGAGACCTTCCCAAGCTCCTTCGACGGTGAACTCTGTAAGCACTGTTTTCCCGGCTCTCTCAAACCATTCTCCTTCTGTAAAATATTTTACAGCCATCTCACGCGAGATGCATTCCAAAATGAACCAACCTCCGTCTTTAAGAGCAGCAGCAATGTGCTGAAGAATCTTAATATCGTCCTCTATGGAGTCACAATAGCCGAACGAATTATACAGATTTACAGCTGCATCGAATTTTTCTGCAGTCTCGAACGTGCGTAAATCTGCATTAATAAGATTCAGTTCAACTTCTTCGTCAGCGGCGGATTCTGCAGCTGCATCCAGAAGCGGCTGCATTAAATCAACTCCGGTAACTTTGAGTTTACGCAAAGCCAGCTCTATGCTTATACGGCCAACCCCACACCCGGCATCCATAATTGTGTTTCCTTCTGAAAGCCCCGCAATTTTGCACACGGCTTCTGCAACAGCAGGGGCTTCTGCCCAACGCATAGGATCAAACATGATAGGTGCATAATTGAGCCAAAAGTTTTCTTTTTCAAACCATTCTCTTCCAGCCATAAAGAACTCCTGATATTAAGAAGGGGGAAGCATGCTTGAAACTTCGCGCATCTGCACTGCTAGAAGCTTCGCTGCGAATCGTTGCGAATACCCCCTCTAGGGAACGTCCCCACGCGTTGCCAGCGCAGCGTTTCATGCGCAAGTTTCTTCAGTTTGATGCCCCGTAACGCCCTGCAGATTCCTGCAAACTTTTGAGTACTCACTTCCAAACTGAGCACACTTGCTGTAAAATTATATCATACCGAAGGAGTTTATTCCATAATCGATGCAAGACATAATTTGCCACACAAAAAAAGGCACATCTCCAGCGGGCGTGCCGATTCTCCGCCGCGAATACATTTTCTCCACAGATGATTCTGCCGGTTCCGCGGCCTCTGCAGCTGGTTCAAACTCACCGGATTTTGCCGACTCTGCGCCTTCTTCCACCGCTGCAGCATCTGCTGCTGTCGCGTCCACTACTGCTGTTGCGCCTGCAGCTGGCAGTTCTCTCGCGACAGATTCTGCGGTCGCCTCCAATCCTACCGAAGCAGATTCCGCACATCGCCCGATCGACGAAATTCATATATACTCACTTTTACAAGAAATAAGCGGCACGCCCGCCGACCCGAAAATGTTCAACTGCGATTACGCTTTTAGCCGGACAGGATGGCAGTCATGGGACGCAGGCTGGGAAACTATGGCAAACGAACGTACACCGCACTACATTCCGTTTCTTATTCCAGCACTAAAAAAATACATTGAAGTTCCTGAATCAGCGTACAAAAAAGATAAGGAGTACGGACAGTTCATAATCTGGCTACGCTGGAACAACTACTATCTTGTTGCCGCGTCCACCGGTAACGCGCGCACAGCCGATACGACCAGTACTGGCGCCACCGGTAACGCGCCCGGCTCGTTTGCTTCATCGGACGCATTCGGTGGCGGTACTGCTTCATCGGACGCATTCGATCGCGACACCACAAACCTAGCGGGAAACGCACCGAACGTACGCACAATCACCGCGTTGCCCCCAGTCCAGTACGAGCTTTGCCGCAAAACGAACACAATAACGTGCCGCGTTTATAGCACCGGAAAAACTTGGAAAAACGGCGACAAAACAGCCGAAATCTCCTTTTTCCTAGTGAAAAACTATTTCGAACTAAAAGATACAATCCGCTTTCTATTCCGCGACACCACAAACAGCGGCACTCGCTTCGAAAATCTCGCGTTCCTCGGCAAAACTCCGGGCGGTTGGGAATCGTGGTACAATCATTACAACAAAATCGACGAATCCCTTATCCTTGAAGACTTAAACGCCCTCAACACAACGGAAAACCTTATTAAATGCATGTACATCGACAAAAAGCAGCCCGTCGTTTTCCAAATTGACGATGGCTGGCAAGAGGGCACCGGACAGTGGGAGATAAATAAAGCCCGCTTCCCGCACGGTTTTGCCGACCTTACCGCAAAAATCCGCGAAAAAGGATACATCCCAGGCTTGTGGATCGCGCCATTCATATTTGATTATCGCGTTCCGTTCATAAAGCGTCATCAGGACTGGATTCTCCGCGACAAAAAAGGAAACCCCATCCCCGCTGGTTTTAACGCACCGTGGGGTGCTCCAATCGGAAAAGAACAACCGGCAGGCCCGCATAACTATTTCGTGCTCGACCTTAGTCGCAACGACGTACTCCAATACTTAGACGGACTTATCGACCGCGCTATAAATGAATGGGGTTTCCGCTACTTAAAACTCGATTTTCTTTTTGCCGGAATGCTTTACGGCTGTTTCAAAAACAGCGGGGCTGCATACGAGTGGTATGACAGAGCGATAAAAGTGCTTACAAAACGCACAAAAGCAAATAACGGAGAGCCAGTCGCATACCTCGGCTGTGGAATGCCTTTCGAAAGTTCGTTCAACCATTTCCCGCTTTCAAGAATTGGCGCGGACACAAAAGAAGCATGGGATTTTGCTGTACTAAAAGCTGTTCGGTTCAACGGCAGACCAAGCGCGTACGTAAACATTAAAGACACGCTCGGTCATGCATACTGGAACGATGCCGTCTACAAAAATGACCCCGATGTCGTCTTTTTCCGCAAAGAAAACTGCACGCTCACAGATAGCGAGAAAGAGCTTATCGCCCTTGTGAACTATCTTTTTGCCGGGCAGATAATGTACGCCGATGACCCAGCTCATTTCAGTCCGGCAGACGAAGCTCCGCTCACGCAAAAGATACTCGCGTTTTACGACAAGTTTGAAGGTGTATCGTTCGGCAATGTCCGTATCGCACCGGATATTTACGCAATTTTCTCCGACGATTGTAAGTATACTGGCATTATCAATCTTACAAAAAACGAGTATACTATTGCACAGGATGATTTGCAGAAGGTGGCGCAACTGCAAGTTTACGGAACCGTGGCGGCATGCCCGAACAGCACAGAATCCGCACCAATCGCAACCGGCGCACAAACCGTCGCCGAATGCCAAAACGCGCACACCGCGGCATGCCCGAACGGCACAGAATCCGCGCCAGACGCGACCACGCCAACTGCACCGGGGTCTTCCAAGACCGTCACGAACTACAAGCTTGTTGCGGGACAAGGCTCTATAACGGAAGCCGTGGGCGGCACACAAGAAAGAGGCGGAATTCTGCTGAAAATTCCGTCTCATAGCATTTACATTCAAGAAAGGGTAAGCCAAGAATCCGCCCATAACAGTGCGCCTTGACAGCCGGGACCAACAGACAAAGCTTTATATACAGGAAAAGGAAATATGATAAACTGCACTAAAAAAAACGTATACATCATTGGACACAGAAACCCGGACACCGATTCCGTAGTATCTGCCGCCGCATACGCACGGCTTAAACAGGAAGCCGGAGAAACCGACTACATCGCTGCAAGAGCAGGTAAAATAACACCGCAGACAGAATATATCTTCAACCGCTTCAAAGTACCGGTTCCAGTCTACGTGCCGGATCTTATCCCAAAAACATCGTACTACATGAGCGGCGGCTGCGAAACTGTAAACGAGCATACCTCGCTATGGGGCGCGATCGCCAAAATGGAAGATTGCGACAAGAAAGCGCTCCCCGTCGTTGACGATTCCGGCAAATACAAGGCACTTCTCCATTACAACTCGTTCGCACGGAGCGTCCTTCACCTGCTCGACCCGCAAAAACAAACAGCCGTGCTCACAAGCGCGTCACTCATTCAGTCAACGCTCAACGCACAGCCTCTCATCACAAAAGATGCCGACACGCTTATGAAAAGCAGCATACTTGTCGCAGCCTCAGACTTTGAATCTTTCAAAAAGATGCTCGACAGCCACAAAAGCGAAAACCTCATTGTCATCGCAGGTGACCGCGCTGATGTTCATGAATACTGCATCGAGTCAAAAATCCGCACGCTCGTCATCACATCGGGATTCGTCCTAAAAAAAGAACTGCGCGAAAAAGCCGAGAAAGCCGGACTTTCCGTTTTGGCAAGCCCTTACGACACATCTTCCACCGCGATGCTCATCGTCTACTCAACACCGGTAATCGCGACAGCCGATACAAGCACAAACCCTGTAAAAGCAACGGACAGGCTTGTAAAAGTGCGCCCGCTTCTCGCGCAGTCACCTAGCCGCTGCCTTCCCGTCGTCGATGACGACAACAAAGTCATTGGACTTATCGAAGAAAACGACCTCGTTCACGAAGCAAACATAGAAGCGATTCTCGTTGACCACAACGAACTTACGCAAGCCGTAGAAGGCATAGAAAATTACAAAATCCGGGAAATCATCGACCATCACCGGCTCGGAACGATCACCACAAAACAGCCGATAACGTTCATCAACAAGCCGGTCGGTGCAACTTGCACACTCGTAGCGAATCTCTACCGCGAAAAACGCATTTCCATCCCGCGCGAAATCGCATCAATCTTGCTTTGTGGCATACTCGCGGACACTCTCGGCTTGCAGTCAATCACCACAACGGATATCGACCGCGAAACGGCAGAATATCTTTCAAACATCACCGATCTTGACATAAAAACGCTTGAAACCGACATCACAAAGGCATCGAGCAAGCTCGACGATGTTCCTACAAGTGATATTATCCATCAGGATATGAAAGAGTACAAAGAAGGCAAGTTTGTTTATACCGTCAGCCAGATTGAATCAGTCACCCCAGACCGTCTTCTCTCGCGAAAAGAAGACTTTATCAAGAATCTTGAGGATGAACGCCAGGCTCACAAAGCCGTTTTCAGCGCACTTATGGTCACGGACATCACGCGCCTCACGAGCATTCTGATTGCAGCCGTCGACCCGACCTATTCTCAGGTCATCGACTTCCCAAAACAGGAAGAAAACGTATACGTACTTGCGGATATCGTCTCGCGCAAAAAACAGCTCGTTCCGCTCCTTTCCGAGCAGGTCGAAAAACTGGGGTGAGACGCATTTTTTTTAGTTGACTTTTGCTAAAACTTGGTATATATTATAATTAGATAGAGGACATAGGGCTTGTCCTGGCTAAATAAATAAGATCCGATAGATGATTGGGGTTGGAGAGCCTGACCCGGCTAATAAAATAAAGCTCGATTGATGAAGCTCTGTAGGCAACTACAGAGCTTTTTTTTATAAGGCGGAAAAAAGGAATTACGTTATTTATCTTCACTTTTCTATCAAAAATATAAAAGGTGCACATAAATTATGAGCAAAGGAGAAAGCCGACCTATATCATTCTTATAGTCGAAGTTGAAAATAATAAATTTGCTATTCCGATAAGAACAAACCTTCATAAAACAAAAGATTGTTATGAAAGTAACCCCAAAACAAATTCTGGGCTTGATTATACAAAATCTGTTGTCATATCTCGCGATGATTATATAGATACATCACGATTTCCTGAAATTGAGCATAAAGAATACAATTATATAAAATTCAAAGAGCGAGAGATAAAATTAGCCTTTGCAAAATTTGTTGCAGATTACAAAAAAGATGTAATCCGTCACAAAAAGAATCCCAATATACCTTCTAATCCAAGATTTCAGTATTGTACCTTACAATATTTCTTGAAAGAATTGGGAATAGAATAAATATTTATATAAAGAAATCCGGGCGCATTTTGGCTGGCCGTCACACCGTGCCGTCCAACCAAAACCGGGCTTTTCGCACTTTCGCGCTAACCGCGCTCCATTCCTCCGGCCGCTACGCGCCCTACGGAACTAAAGGTGCTACAATCCCTTGCGCATCAATCCGAATCACAACACTGCTCTTCAAAAAAACTGCAAAGCGTTGTATCATTATGTACAGTACGTAGGTCGGATAGCCGATAACGTGCATAGCGGCATGGAAAACAAAGATGCCGTAGAGGAAGCTGTCGAGTGGGCGGTTGACAATGAACTGCTTGATGGCTATTTCAAGGAACAGAGAGCGGAGGTGATGGCTATGAGTCTTACCGAATTTGACCTGGAAGACAGCATTCGCACATGGCGCAACGACGGCATTGCCGAAGGAAGAGAAGAAAAGGCCATAGAAACTGCGCAGAATCTCCTTAGGATGGGACTTTTAACTATCGAGCAGATTGCCCAGGCTGTTAGCTTATCACCAGAGCAAGTTAAGGCTTTAGCTGTTAATTAACATCTTGTGAACGGGCACGTAACGGCCAATGAATCCTAAATTAACTATGGATTTTAGGGAACGCTTAAGGGAAGAAATCACATTTTCAGGGTTGTCAAACAAGGAAGTTGCTTCGCAAGCGGGAATAACACTACGGTCTCTTGTGAGTTTTGTAAGCAGTCAGTCTTGTATGCCCTCTGCCGATGTCGCAGTGAAACTTGCACGAGTTCTTAATACTAACGTCGAATATTTGATTGAAAACAGTTACGATTTGTGGAAGCATGCGATTTTCGAATGAAATAAAAACCCCCGGAAAAGAAATCACCTTTTATAGCGGCTTTTTCCCGAAGGAAACTGTGCTGTAAACAGCTACACATATTCCTCGATGATGCTCAGGACTGGTTCCAGATACGATGATCCAAAAAGATTCAGGTGATTAAGCAACTGGTAAAGGTTGTACAAGTCTCGGCGGTCTTTGTAGCCTGCTTGTAATGGGGCTGCCTCTCGGTAGGCTTCGTAGAATTTCGGGGGAAAACCACCGAAAAGTTCTGTCATGGCGAGATCTGCCTCGCGATGCCCAGTGTAACATGCCGGGTCTATGAGCAGCGCTTTTCCGTCAGAGCCGGTCATTACATTCCCGCTCCACAGGTCGCCATGCAAAAGCGAAGGATGTTCCGGTTCAATTAGGAATTGATCTAGATTATCCAGCAGTTTCGTAATTTTTGAGCGGTTTTCCGGAGTGAAATACGAATCTGCGGCTCGGAATTGCGGTACAAGACGGCAATCGCGGAAGAAATTGCACCACGAAATAGCAGGCGTGTTTTTTTGTGGCGTTGCTCCGATGAAGTTATCCCTGTAAAAGCCGAACTGCGCCGGAACTGGGGCTGTTGCCGTTGTTGCTGGTGTGCCATGCGGAACTGGCGCATCTGGCTTGTCGTCCGCAAGTTTTGTAACAAATCCTTCTGTATTCGCGCTGTGCATGGCGGCTAGTTCCTGCGCGAATGTTTCCCAGTAATCTTTGCGGCAGTTTGTGCTGTTGATGTATTCGAGCATAAGAAAACTGTAGCCGGTATATTCTCCATCGTCTGTGCCGGTACAAAGAATTTTTGGGGTTTTGATTGTGTTCGTGTCCGCAATAGCCTGAAGTCCGGCTGCTTCTGTAGTGAAAAATGCAATGTTGTCTTTTTCGTTGGCTTTCATAAAGATGTGATCGCCTGTGTTGAGCGTAATCCCGTATGCTTTGTTTATGTCTCCGCCTGAGATTCGGTCTGTGTGAAGAATTGCTACGCTGTTTCCAAAAAGGCCTGTAAGCGCGGAAGCAAGCGAATTGTAATGCGGAATTGTAGTCACGTTTTTCATTGTGCTCCTGGGTTTTATATTTTACTTATCATGATATTTTATCATTGATTTCTGAGATTTTTCAACTTTCAGGCTGAAAGATTGTTTCGCGTATTATAAAAAACTGTTATGATTCAGATATGAAGCAGAAAACCAATAAAAGAACTTCGCATGAGTTGGCAAGTAGATCTTCTGGATACGGCAAATCAATTAAATCCGCCGTATTTCATGGGGTGATACTGGCTGTGTTGCTTCCTTTGTTTTTTTCGCTGACATCATGTGCATCGGCAAACAGGGTGAGCCCTGTTGAAACAGAATTACCTTTGTATACGGATTTCGTGAGTGTTACCGGAGGTATTGTCCAGGGCGTTGTAAGCGATGATGGCTCTGTTGAGATATTTGCGGGCATTCCGTTTGCAGCACCGCCTGTAGGGGATTTACGTTGGCGTGAACCGCAGGATGTTGCTCCGTGGGATGGAGTTTATAAGGCGGATCATTTTGCGCCAATGGCAATGCAAGTTCAGAACGGTGCGCTTTTCACTTTTTTAATGAACCTGTACACGAATCAGGAAAAAAGCCGCACATACAAGGCACCGATGAGCGAGGATTGTTTGTATCTGAATGTATGGCGACCGCGCGCTGCCTCTGGAATATCTGTTGCCGCATCTGGGGTTGAAGACGAACTTGCTGAAGTTTCTCCTGCGGATGTGGCGCAAGAAAAGCTCCCTGTGCTTGTCTACATTCATGGCGGAAGTCTTATGGGCGGGCAGAGCTGGCACGAGTATTATGACGGTGAAAGCTTGGCAAGGCAAGGAATAATCGTAGTGACTGTTGCTTATCGGTTGGGAGTTTTCGGATATTTTGCGGATGCAGACCTTGCGGCGGAAAGCCCGAACGGCACTACCGGGAACTACGGACTTTTGGATCAGATAAAAGCTCTTGAATGGGTTCACAATAATATAGAAGCTTTTGGTGGAGATCCTGATAACGTGACAATCGCAGGAGAATCCGCGGGTTCTTCCTCGGTAAACGCGCTTTGTGCAAGTCCGCTTTCAGCAGGGCTTTTCCGCCGGGCAATCGCAGAAAGTTCTTCTATTATACAGGAAACTCCGCCGCACACGTTCCGCACGATGGAAACTGCCCTAAAAATGGGCGACGACATAAAAAAAGAGTTTAAAGCCGCATCTGTTGAGGAGTTGCGGAAGATACCGGCAGAAAAGCTTGTTAAGACGAAATATGATAACAACTCCATGACGGTTGACGGCTATGCATTGCCGGAAACTCCGTATGAGATATACAAAAAAGGCCAGAACCACGAGGAAGCTTTGCTGAACGGTTTCAACAAACGCGAAGGATTCGGCTTTACGTTTTTTACTCGTGTCACAAAAGGCAATATTGCGGAGTTGTTGACCTCTTCGTTCAAGGAGAGGACGGATGAGTTCTTGGAAAAGTATCCGGTGAAGAATAACAAGCAGGCAAAAGAACTTTATAACGATATCTTTTCTGCCGTGTGTTTCACGTATCCGCATGACTGTTGGACAGACACGATGAGGACGCAAGAACGACCGGTGTGGGAATATTATTTCTCACGCGAAAACGATTCTGTTGGAACTAATCATTCCGGTGAAATGATTTACGCATACCGAAATGTTCCCAGAAACAAGCATTATGAGTCGCGCGATTACGAGCTTGAAGAAATCATGAGTTCGTACTGGCTTAATTTTATCCGGACTGGAAACCCGAACGGCAGCGACAGTGCAGGAAACTCGCTTCCGGAATGGAAAGAATCTTCTGAAAGCGGCGGGCTTGTTATGGAACTGGGTGACACATGCACAATGGTCGAAGATCCGTTCCGGTACATTTACGAGTATTTGAGGTAGACGACTGGGCGAAAAACAGGATGTAAATAAAAAATCCCGGACTTTCAAAAAGAATCCGGGATTTTTCGCAAAATTTGTATAGTCACCAAAGACTTTTGATGACTATATTCAACAAATGATTGCTAACTTGTGATTAGAACTTATAAAGTACGTGAACGTTTGTCTTCAAACCAGTTAATGATACTGATGGTTTGAATGATTCACGTGTAAGTTCGTCGCTTGTTGGCTTATAGAAGTATCTGTCGTCCAATGGGATTGATTTTTTCTGTGTCGCGTCATAGATCTGGTTCGAGAAGAAAATAGAAATCTGGAGTCCCAAATCCATACCAACAGCGAGCTCCCTTGTAATCTCATATTTTGCATCAACAAGAGGAGTTATAGCTATACCCACGCTTGTGAAACTAATCTTATCGCCATTTTTGATGGTTCCTTGATCCAGGATAACTGGAGGTGTTGTACCTGGAAGTGTCTGTGCAGTTCCAAGTCCTTTGGAATAGTCGAGGAATCCAATTTTTGCACCAGCTCCTAAGTGAAAGCTTGGTGAGAGAATCTGGAATGGTAATTCATAGATAGCACCAACATCAACCTGATATGAGTAAGTTCCTCCACTAGATAAACCAATAAGAACTTCTCCAAGAACATTCAAACTTGGTAACAATTCATATTTCGCACCGCCGCTAACAGTGAGCAGAACTCCAATTCCATTCATGTCGCCAAGTGGAAGAAGAAGGCTTCCTTCGGCATATTTGTACTTGTAATAGTCAGAAATACGTACTGCTTTGAATCCAGACGCATTTGCGAATTCAATACCAATACCACCGTAAGCTTCAATAGTTTCTGTTGCGCTTACGGAACCAATTGCAATAGCGATGATAAGCAAAACAGTAATGAGTTTTTTCATCGTTGTCTCCTTAAAAGTAGATATTCTGTTTTAAGATATACTTAAAAACAAGGTCTCTATATAAAAAATTAAGCATGTTTTCAAGTGCGTCATATGCCATGTTGTGGCTTGTGAGTCCGCGCGAGCGGACATTATGATACGCTTCCTTGCGCAACTGCACGTAGTTGCGGATTGCTTTGTGCGGAAAAATCAGATAAAGTAAGCTTATGGAACTTAAAAAGCATTTTTCAAAACTAGGTGCGGCTTGTGGTGTGTTTTTTGCCGCCGCGCTTATCTCGTTGTTGTTTGTTTCGTGCGCAAGTACGAATTATATAGAAGAAAACTATGACGCAAATGTACAGAAGCTAGTATCTTGCGCACCATACACAGACGAGCCTGTAGAGTTCACCTCGGAATATCTTGTGGACGAAGTACGCGCGGCGGAGATACGCGAGTATTTTAAGGCTAATGCCGGGCTTGATTTGGACGCGCTTGCCGCTTCCGAAAAAACAACGTGGGAAAAAGCCGTGGAGCTCGCTGTTTTTGTCGCGAAAAACATTCCGCACAACAACCAGAAGGAGTGGCTTCAGGAGCGCAACGCAATTACGCTTTGGGAATATTCACGCCGCTTTCTGTCCGGTTTTAACTGCCGCTGGCACAGCACCATCCTGAGTGAGCTTATGCTTTCCATCGGCATTAAAAACCGCTTTATAACATGCTTGCCGGAAGACAAAGATGACGGTGACTGCCATGTTGTAAATATAGTTTGGCTGCCGGAAAACGAACAATGGGCGATGATAGACTCTGATATGGTGGAGTACGTCACCGGCGAGGGCGGAAAGCTTCTTTCGCTCGCGGAAATGCGCGAATACGTTATTGTCGGGAAGCCGTTTACGGTTAATGTTCTGCCGGGCTTTGAGAATTCGTGGGTTGCGGCGGAAAGCGGCTTAAAATACATGCAGGCTTATTGGGCAAAGAACCTTTACTGGTTTGCTTTGCATTCGACATACGGCTTTGATTTGGAAGGAACACGCACTTTGCCGGATACTTACGTATGTCTCGTTCCGCCGGGATACGACTGCTCTGATTCAAGCAACGGTAGCGTTGTAACGACGAATGCGGTAGCGTTCTGGGGCGAATAAAGGACAATTGGCGATATGAAAAGTAATTTTGGTCGCGATGCAAACCGCAGTAAGCCCGGTGCATACAGTAATGGCGGGCGTTTTTCGCAATTCCCGATGCAGACGCATTTTCTTGGTGTTCTTCTGCCGGAAGATATAACAAGTACGCTCGAAGACTGCCGCCGATATATGAACAACAATTACGGATGCCGCTCCGGTTATGGAACGCCTATTCACGTTACGCTTGTGCCTCCGTTTTTGTTGCCGGACGAATACACAACTGACGACCTTGTTCGCGCACTTCAGGACGATGTTGTTCCGGCGGCGGCAGAATTAGCGTTTACGGCACATATCGACAATTTTGATGCGTTCGGTGACCGCACGCTTTTTGCGAAAGTTGTTGCTAACCCAAAATGGACAAAACTTCGCGACGCTGTTCTGAACGCGGTGTTGGATGCGGCTCCGGGATGCACAAAAAAAGACAAGCGTCCTTTTCAGCCGCATCTTACGGTCGCCAACCGCGATATACCTGCCGGTGCTTCTGCTCAGGCGTTAGAAGCCTTGAACGAACTGGAGCTTATTGAAGATTTCCCGGTGAATAATATTACGATTTTTGAACGTCATGGCGGAAAATGGATTGAAGCCGCGACTTGTCATTTGGAAATAGAAGGAGAAAAATAATGGTAAAGCATATTATCGTATGGACATTGAAAGATATGTCTGCGGATGAGAAAGAAAGTGTGAAGGCGGGTGTAAAAGCCGGTCTTGAAGGACTTATGGGAAAAATTCCCGGTCTTTTGAGCATAAAGGTGATTGCGGATGGGCGGCTTGATACATGTAATTCTGATTTGATGCTTGACTCTGCGTTTGAATCGCCGGAAGCACTGAAAGGATATATTGATCATCCTGATCATGTAGCGGTCGCCACAACGAAGGTTCGTCCGTTCATGTCGATTCGCAGCAGC
>JAIKVO010000255.1 GCA_024685655.1 Treponemataceae bacterium | reverse complement strand
TGTGCTTATCCACGGCGCGCTCACAGGCAGAGTTTTTATCTGCATTTTCGGCGGATTGCTCTCTCTTATCTTTTCTTACGGAATTACAAGCGTTGCCCTCGATTTTATCCGCGTGAATCCTACTGCCAGAATCCGAAAAATCTTTCAGTTTTATTCGCTTGCCGTTTTTGTTTTTGCGATTGTCGCCATCTTTTTGCCGGCTGTGGAGCATCCTTCATCGGTTTTGAATATCCTTGGAATCTGGATTCCCGCCGGAGTTTCCGTTATCATCGGAATCGCGTTTTTCAACAGGATAGACAAAGGCTCGTTCCGTAAAGAAAAGTGGATTATCCTGATTCTTGCGGTGCTGAATCTTGCGCTTTCGTTCATTCTGCAAAATACGCCGTTTGTTTTTATCATATCGGTTTCAATTCTGATTTATCACATTTTTTACCGGTTTTATTTTGCCTCGCCGATGGCAAAAACCGGAAAATCGCTTGATGACGCGTTTATAAAAGATTTTTCAATCACAAAGCGTGAACAGGAAATAATTCTTGCGCTTTTGGACGGAAAATCGAACAAGGAGCTTGCGAGCACTCTTTTTGTGAGCGAAAAGACGATAGAAGCGCATCTTGCGAACATTTACAAAAAACTCGGCGTCAAAAACCGTCTGGAGCTTTTCTCGCATCTTCAAAACAAAGCATAGCCATTCAAAGCCCGCGAGCCAGATGCAATCAGCGAAGTGCATAAAACGGTCTAAAATCGCCTAAGGGTTTCCCCTAAATTTCACAAAACTCAGAAATTTGGTACTATCCCTAGTATTGTTCTCATCCTCCGAGCGTGTATTGTTATCGTGAGTTCTAAAACTGAGGCCACAACGCGAAATGTGCGGGTGGCGCAAATCGCGGCTGGGCAAATCTGGCTAGTAAATCGCGCCTGTTTCAAATCGGCTCACAAGAACTTTTCGGAGGTTTCCACATGACAGAAAAAAACAGTGCGAAAAAAAGCGTCTACATCTTTTTCATCGTGCTTATGGCATTTTTGAGTTCCGCGACAATATCTGCCGCGACCATACCAACTGAACAAAAGTCATCCGTTGAACTGAGCTTTTCAATCAGCTGGACTTTCGGCTGCTACAAAGAAACGACTTTTGCGAATATCTCGCAAGATTTTCTTTCTCCGCGAATCCAGTTTGATACAAAGATTTACTCTGGTAACTTTATGCATGAAATCACTTTAGACTATTTTTCGTGCAAACCGGAATCTGTCATGACAAGCGGCTCTGTCGTCTACAAAAACTACGATCCCATATCTGGCGAAACGTATTACGAGGGATTCAAAAGCAGCCTTTCATTCCATAGAATCCGCGTTCAGTACGATTTGGCGTATCGTGCTGTAGAAAACGGAAAACTCGATTTTTTTGTCGGTGGCAATTTTGCCTGCAACGCATTTTTGCAGTTCGAAAACTATCCTTCCATAACAGGGCTTTTTTCTGTAGGTCCGACATGCGCAATAAATTATCAGATAAACGAGCGCAATTCTGTTTCTTTAATGGGAAGCATGCCGTTATTCGGATACGGAGTACGACCGCCTTATGCGGGCTGCGATGCCCAGCTTATGAAATATGCCGAAGAAGATTTTTTCAAAATCTTTACGCTCGGACACTTTTTGAGCATTCACAATTATCAGTCTGTTTTCTTAGATTTCAGCTACAAACTTAAAGCCAACGACTGGTTTTCTCTCGGCATGGGATTTGACTGCGAGTATTCAAGAATCGCAGAGCCGGAAGAACGTCCGTTCTATTATCTGAACGGCAATTTCAAAACTTTTGGCACATTCAGCTTTTAACGGAAATGTAGGTCGCGCATTTTGCCGCAACCAGCCGACAAAAATGCCATTCATGCGCAATCGCGCCACACAGCATCAAGGCTCGGCAACAACCGCGCCACACAGCACAGGGGGATATATGAAAAAACTTAGATTGATTATTTTTGCGATTTTCTTACAGGCAGCTTTGTTCGCACTGCCATCATGTACATTTTTTTACGGCGAGAGCGCGGATTTAACGTATCCGGCGATGTTCGATGCGCTCTGGAAAGATTACAACGAAACTTACGCGCTTTTTGACGTTCGCGGAGTGGACTGGAACGTACAATATGAAAATTGTCGGAATCTTGTTAAAGAGAATATGACGGACAGGGAATTCTTTGGGGTTCTGAAAACGCTCCTTTATCCGCTTGAAGATTCCCACGTGTACGTAAAAACTCCGCTTGGAAGCCTTAACGCTGGCGAAGACAATATCTCCCCGGACAGTTTTTCGCTTACGGAAGTTTGCTCGCAGTACATAAACAACCCGAAAAAATGCGGCAACAACGTCATAACTTACGGAACCTTAAAAACAGACAGCACAGTAGGCTATATACACATTGCGGCTTTTTCAAGCGGCCAGACGGGAATAAACCAAAAACAAGATTGGGCTTCTGACATTGATGTAGCTTTGGAAGCCTTAAAAGACACAAGATGCATGATTCTTGACGTGCGCGGAAACCGGGGCGGTTTGACGGGGAATGTTACACGGATTTCTGGCAGATTTTGCGCCGAAAACAAAGTTTACGCAGTATCTTACACAAAAAACGGAGCAGGCAAGAACGATTTTGGGACCGGAGTTGAGCTTGAAATAAAGAAAAACGGAAGCTGGCAGTACACAAAGCCGGTTGTCCTTTTGACGAACGCCCAGACGATGAGCGCTGGCGAGGAATTTTCCATGGCGATGTGCTCACAGCCGCACGTAACACAAGTAGGAAACCACACTTGCGGCGTTTTTTCGCTGGCGTTGGAGCGGTGTCTTGCGAACGGCTGGCGTTATTCGGTTTCTGTGCAGAAAGTTATAGCTCCGGATGGCACCACGCCAGAAGGCCGCGGTATTGTTCCCGCCAGCGAAAACCTGATATTGAACCCATCCGCCAGCGAAGACTTACAGATGCAGCGCGCTATCAGTCTGTGCGGGGAGTGAAGTGGAGTGGAGTTTTACTACACTTGCTTCAATAAAGTAAATTATTGACAAAAGCAAAGTTGCGGATTATTTTGTTTTTATAAGCATTCGCGTTGTGTATAACTCGCATATATAGCGTACCCACTTCTGCGGATGCTTTTTCATTTTCTAGGTCCGTCGCATAAATTAAATAACTCATTAATTATGCGGCTCTAAGTATATAAACTCGTATTCCAAAGGATTTACATAACCTAAGCGCTGGGCAAGGCGGTCAGATTCTACGTTGTCTTTGTCGCAGGCCCAGATTGGTTTTATGCCCATCTTTTCAAGCTCCTGGATTGTTCTAAGGCAGAGTGCATAGGCAAAGCCGCGATTACGGTATTCTTCAAAAGTGTAAATGCCCATTTCTGCGTATCCGTCTGATATAAAGGCGCCTTCACTTTCGCTGCAAACCTTACCATTTTCTACGGCATAAAATCCAAAAGCCTTTTTAAGAAATTCTTCTTTTGAACCATAATTCTGG
>JAIKVO010000240.1 GCA_024685655.1 Treponemataceae bacterium | reverse complement strand
CTATTTGTGCCAAATTTTCGCAATAATCCGCCAAAAATCACCCTTTTTTTATCATCCTGCAAATATTGCTTGTAAGTATAAACAATATGAAGTAATATTAAACCATGAAACAGGTACTGCTAATAGATGCCACGCCTTTATTAAGAGAATACCTCAAAGAGAAGCTCAAGGAAGATAATATCGACGTTGAGATAATCCAAGGTCAAAATAGTGCTTTCACAAAACTAGTGTCTCAGCTTCATGATCTGATTATTCTTAATATACCAGATAATTTCTATGATGCAATAGATTTTCTCGACAAAAAACAGTCAAATCCGAACACTTCACAGATTCCGATAATAATGACTGGTCCAAAACTTGAAAAAGACCAGATAGAAGCTCTTGTTCCGTACAAAGTCACAAAATACTTCAGCAAACCGATACGTTTCGATGTTTTCTTTGAATCAATCGGGCGTATTCTTCGAACCCAGTTCTCGATGGATACAACTCCGTGCATTCTTGAGCTTCATCAAAACGAAAATTTGATTTTGGTCGAAATTGCAAAAGGTCTTAACCGCGAAAAGCTTTCTATTCTGAAATATAATCTTTCGGAGATTATAACAGAAAAGAAAATACAGTCACCGAAGATTCTGGTTATGATGTCCGATATGGTGCTCAATTTCGTGGACGGCTCGAACCTTGAATTCTTGCTGCAGAATATCCTCAGCGTATCGCACGTAAACAGAAAGAACGTCAAGATTCTCTCAAGGGATGTGTTCACTCACGAACTTATTGAAGGACACACGGAATTTGAAGGTGTCGAAGTCGTTGACAATATATCAACAATTCTGCCGGAACTGCTTGGCGGCGGAATCTCATCAGATATACAGCAGATAATACAAGAGAAGATTCTCACGCCTGCAGCAGAAACAACGCTCACAACCGCAGAGACGCGTTTCCAGTCGGAAATTCCCGGTGAAGCAAGTAAAGTTCCTGAGCAGAAAAACCGCATTAAAGTTGCCGTTATTGACGATGATCCTGTTATACAACAGATTCTGCAGGCGACATTCGCAAGAATTAATGCAGACACTGAAATTTTTAACTCCGGCATAGAATTCCTGAACAAAGTGAGTTCTGTAAATTACAGTCTTGTTATCCTAGACATTTTTATGCCGGGCGTTTCAGGATTCGATATAATAACAACCCTGCACAACAGGAACTACAAGACTCCGATTATCGTCTATTCAAGCGCGACACAGCGAGAAGTCGTAATACAGGCACTTAGTCTTGGCGCACGCAGCTATCTTGTAAAACCGCAAAAACCCGAAGCCCTCTTGCAAAAGGTGATGGAAATTTTACGGTCATCAACGCAAGGATAACCAACGAGGTCAACAACATAGAGATATCAAAAATGGAAAAGGCTGTTGCAAAAAATTTTGTCGGTCCGCCGTTCAGACAGGCGATTTTTTAAACAGCCGCAAAATATCAGGAGAAAAAAAAATGGCAGAAGTAAATCTGACTTCCGGGGTGTTCTTTGCAAATGCAGTGCATGAGCTTAGGACACCTATACAGACGATTATAGGAACGCTGGAACTTTTCAGTGACACTCAGTTGAACGAAGAACAGACAGAGTACATCAGGCAGATAAAATTCAGCGCAGATATTCTTCTTTCATTGGTAAATGACCTTCTCGATTTTTCAAAGCTGAGGTCCGGTAAATTCAAGATTGAGCGCATTCCTGTAGATCCAATTGAAGTTACAGAATCAACGGTTGATCTTATAAGTATGGAGGCCCACAACAGAGGGCTTGAGATAATCACCGACATAGACTACACGCTTCCAAATTCTGTATGGGGCGACCCCACAAGAATACAGCAGCTTCTTCTGAATCTCGTGAAAAATGCCTGCAAATTCACGTCGCACGGTTATATTTGCGTAAAACTTTCAGCCGTTGAAGACAACAAGTTTCTTTTATTTGAAGTTATAGATTCCGGAATTGGTGTGCCGGACGACAAAAAAGAGCTGATTTTTAAAGATTTCACACAGGCAGACGCATCAACGTCGCGCAAATTCGGCGGAACAGGGCTTGGGCTTTCGATATGCCGCAACCTTGTGGAGCTTTTGAAAGGCGAAATTGGCATTAAAGACAATCCTGAAGGCGGTTCGATTTTCTGGTTCAAGCTGCCGCTTGAGGTATGCCCGGACACGCCGGAACGCAAAGTTCCTGAAGCTGTTATTGATATTCCGAAGGACATAAAAATCCTTGTTGTCGATGACCACAAGCTTGCTCGGAAAAGCCTGTTAGAAAAGCTTACAAGCCTGGGTCTGACGAACGTAAGATGTGCCGCATCCGGAGAAGAAGCTCTCGACATGCTTCATCTTGCAGTTAAACAGAACGCCCCGTACAAAATCGCGCTTATCGACATGATAATGCCTGTCATGGATGGTTGGCGCGTCTCGTCGGAAATTAACGCAGACCGCGACATAAACAGCACGCTGCTCTATCTGATTGTTCCTGAAGGAAAAATGGGCGGCGAGGCGAAAATGAAGATGTTGGACTGGTTCAACGGTTATCTCTACAAACCGATTAAACGCCATTTGCTTGCAAAAATACTGAACGAAGGTAGGTCAGAATCGCTTGACCTGGCAGTAGCAAAACCTGCCGAAGTTCAACCTGTCGTCGCACTACAGCCCGCCGAGCCGGAAAAGCCGAGTTTCCCATGCAATGTACTAGTTTCGGATGATCACCCGATTAACCAGAGACTGCTCAAAACATTCCTGCAGCAGATGGATGTCACAGTTTTCACAGCTTCGAACGGAAACGAAGCAATTGCGCAAATAAAAGAGCATCCAGAGATTTCTCTTATTTTCATGGATATCCAGATGCCTGGGAAAAACGGCGTAGAAGCAACAATTGATTTGCGAAAAGACGGCTACCAAGGCATAATAATTGCATGTACAGCAAACTCTGATGAAGCGGATTTTGCGGTTTACAGAGATGCCGGTATGAACGATACGCTCATAAAACCGTTCAAGAAGCAAAATGTCAAAGAATCTATGGATAAGTGGTATTCTGTCATTGCGGAAGATGATTCGGACATTGCGGAGCTTGAAGAAATAACTGACGAGATGGAAATACAGCAACCTGTAGATGATGAGAACACGTTGCTAGTGAATATCTGGGATATAAATGATATGCTGGATACTGTCTCAAACAACTTTATGCTCGCAGAGCAACTTATAGAACAATTCATAAATCAGACACGCTCGTCGTTAATAACCGCAAAAGAAGCGTTGTACATGACAAATTATACGGCTCTTGCCCATATTGCGCACTCGCTCAAAGGAAGCTCGGCTGCTTTGTCCGCAAAAATGCTCGCAGAAGCAGCGGCGAAAATGGAAAAAGCAGCTAACGACAACGATCCCCAAAAATCAGGCGAATACATAAACGAGTTCTCGGCAGCATTCACGAAATTTGCGTTCCTTGCGGATGAGCAGATTTCTGTTTGGAAAAAGAAGGCTCACTGATATGGCCGATTCACAGAATATAAGCTGTAAGCTAGCTATGACGCATATTCATCTGCCGAATAGCGACTTCCATATGCATACGCTGTTCTGCGACGGCAAAGACACACCCGAACAGATGGCTGAAGCCGCGTTCCAAAATGGGTTCTCGGCAATCGGTTTCTCCGCGCACTCTGCTTGGCCGGCGACTACTGGCTGCGAGATGCATCCATCTAAATTTGATGAGTACCGGGCAGAAATTCTCCGCCTGAAAAAACTTTACCAAGGCAGAATGGATATTTTCCTCGGTCTGGAAATAGACTACATTATGCCCGTATCATGCCCGGAATTGCCGTTCTACAAGACATACCCGCTTGATTATTGCCTTGGTTCTGTTCATTACATAAACAACCCGGACAATCCTGAACGCGGCATTTTCGCAATCGATCACACGCCTGAGCACGTGCAGGAAGGAATACGCGACATTTTCGACAACGACAAGAAAAAAGCAGTACAGACATATTTCGCAACTGAACGTGAAATGATCGCTACATGCAAATTCGACATAATCGGTCACATAGATTTGATACGGAAAAGAAACAGTGTCCTTTCTCTTTTTGATGAGAATGAAAGCTGGTACAAAAAAGAATTGGAAGAAACTGCGGATATCACCGCAAAAAGCGGTAAATTCATAGAGATAAACACTGGCGGCATGTCGCGAAAAGCCATAGACTCGCCCTATCCTTCCCTATATTTTCTGGAAATTCTGAACGAACTCAATGTACCGATTGTTATAAACTCTGATGCACATTCAGCTGAACATATCGGTTACGCTTTCGATATAGCTACCGAATTAGCAGTAAAAGCTGGATACAAGGAAAGCTTCGTTCTTACAGAAAGCGGCTGGAAAGCGTTTCCACTCATCTAGTCACAATATGCCGATAGATTTTTAAACCACAGCTTCTCAGAAGCAGGCGGACTTACATACCGATAAACCGCATCTTACTGCCTTTTATCGCCGATTTGCCGCCTGAATAAGAAGTGTTGTTTTTTCCGAACACGCCCCGATGATAGCATCGGGGTTTGTTTTTTCCGAACAGGGCATTAGCCTCAGTTACAAAAGTACTCTGTAACAAAAAAATGCGCTTCAGATTTACCGTATATGACGCTCATCGGATGATTTGCACTCGATACACATAACAGCGTACGGAATAGCCTCAAGACGAGCAGTAGGAATATGCTTGCCGCACTTCATACATATACCGTATTTACCCTGCTCTATGCGGATAAGTGCGTTGTCTATGAGCTTAAGCTTGTTCATATTCTTTGAGCCCTGTGCAACAATCTGCTTTCTGTCTATATCATCAGCAGCAATATCGATAACATCTTTTGACTCCATGCCATCGACAATTTGCTTGAAATCTGCATTATTTTCCATAAGCTGCTCAAGAAGCTCTCTCTTCATAGAAAGAAGGGATTCTTTCATCTTCTCAATGAATTCTTTTTCCATTTTAACTCCACCCTTTTCAAAAGCAAAGGCTGCAAAATATGGGGATTGCAAGCCCGTGTAATAAAACCTCAACACCGAGGCATTCGGAACGCAGTTTTGATTAGCGAGGTTATACCAAACAACGCTCCTAAAAATACAGCATGACGCACACAACTCAGACAAAAAAAGTACCCGTGTTGACAAAGTGCCGTATTTACTCATAGAATTATAAGCATGAAATCCGTAAAAATCAATTTTTTTTTACAGATTTTCATGTTTTTTCTGTTGGAGGAAATGTGGCTAAAGAAGAAGCTATTGAAGTTGAAGGAATTGTCCGGGAAGCACTGCCAAATACGATGTTCAGGGTTGAATTGCAGAATAAGCACATAATTCTTGCCCACCTGTCGGGAAAGATGCGCAAGCACTATATTAGGATTGTGCCAGGCGACAGCGTAAAAGTCGCACTTTCACCGTATGACCTGAACCGTGGTCGAATTATTTTCAGGGAAAGATAGCCCACAGCAATTCGTAAAAGCCGTTCGGCCGATTATTCGGACTGGAGCGGCTTTTTTTATGTCCAAATAAAATGCAGCTGATTCGAGGCGGAACTCGCTCGAAAATGCATACCATGCATTTTCTGCAAAATATAAAAAATGTCGGGGGTGCTTTTTACAATATGAAACAGCGTGACTCGGATCTGTTGCAATTGGAAACTCTATATTTTATCTGTTAGTTTTCGCTGGCGTTGATACGTCTGGTCAAGGCACGCTTCGCTTAAAGCCTTGACTCAGCCGTTTTAACGCAGGATAACGATTATCCAGCGTTAATTAGGTAGCGGATTGAGCGGATTGTACCGCCGATGCCGCTTATTATCGCGGAGATGCTTAAAACTGGGCCGATTGGGAAAAAGACCATGGACGGAGTTACAAGGATTGCTCCTGCCATGAAAATAATGACATTGCGTATGAGCATTGAGAAGGCTTCCCTGCGTGTAACCTGTTTTGTTTCACGTCGGCGGAAAAAAGAGTTATCAGAGCGGAAACTGTCGTTGCCACTTTGTCCGAACGGGTTGTCCGATGAACTCCATCTGTATGTGTAGTGAGTCTCGCCAGAAGATGCGGTAGACTGCTGAGTAAACCAATCCCAGAACGGATCATTCGTATAAGTTCCCGTACCCGCTGACTGCCCGCGTGAACTGGAGCTTGCGTAAGCATCCGCTGAACCAAATCTGTCATACTGAGAACGTTTTTGCTCATCACCTAGTACCGAATATGCAGCGTTTATCTCTTTGAATTTATCTTCAGCAACCTTGTCGCCCGGATTCTGATCGGGATGATACTTTAGCGCAAGTTTTCTATATGCTTTTTTTATTTCCTCACCTGTCGCCGTTCTTGGCACACCGAGGACATGATACAAATCGGTATTCATCGATGTTCAAACTCCATGGTTCACGAAACAATACATCATAAAAAATAAACAAATAAATCAAATATTACAAGCTTTTTATCAGTTTTTCCTGAAAAAAATCTTAAAATGTAGGTTCAGTCCAACACAGTTTTTTCGCGGACAATAACCCATGTCGCTCCTTTGCCGCCGTCTTTTTTGTCAGGATGCCCCGACTCGCCAAGCCTGTAGTCGCGCTCAACAAAAGAACGTACCATGCCCGAAAGCACGGGAGCATCTTCGGAATGGTTCCCTTTTCCGTGGATTATAAGAATTTTACGGATTCCGCGCTTGTAGCACTCGCTCACAAACTGGCCAAGGCGCACCGTAGCCTCTTCCGCAGTAAGTCCATGAAGGTCTATCTGCGCTTCGTAAGGCATGTCCAAGAGCCATGCGCGGTCTTTGTGAAGCTCCTTCTCGGCGGCTTTCTCCGCGGCAGCATCCTTATCAATTACACCGTAGCGGCGTATCCACTCCGTCATCGGGTCAACATGTGCCTTATTCTGCTGAACTTTGCGCTCAGGATGCGCCTCGGAATCTTTTACATTGGCAGAGCCTGCCGCATCTTTCCTAACCGAGTCCGGCTCAGTTTTTTTATTGCGCCACTCCTGCCCCGTAGATTTTGCGCCTTTTTTCTCCGCAGATTTCTGCTCTTTTTCCCAAGCATCAAGAATATCACCAAAATTCATAGACCGCCCCCTAGTCACCGCAATAAATACAATCTTCGGCTCTAAGCCAGCCTTCGCTTCCATTCAAAAGTCTTACGCTGTACCAGCCTATTCGAACTGCTTTTACTTTCATAACCTCGCCCACAGCTACGGACGAGACAGAGGATGACATCTGCTCTGGAATAGAATAAACCGACGCATCATACAATGCGACTCCCTTTTTATTAGCCACAAGCAAACCAAAAATAACAGAAGAAGCAAGAAGCACAACACATGCAACCACGGCAAACTTTGAGAACAGCTTCATCCGTTTGGACAGGAAAACGACAAGCATAGCTATACTCAGTACAAAAAGCGAAAGGCTCACGTACATGATGATTTTCTGCCATGTTCTTGTACGGGCAATTTCAGTCGCTACATCTTCTGGAACAATATCACCGTAATAATCAAGGCTGACAGCTTCTGTATCTGTATCTTCGTTTTCCAAATCTACATTTTGAAGCATAGACGCATAGTAGCCGTTTCCTTCTTCCTGCGTATTCTGTTTTTTTGCGGCAAGAACCTTAAGCGTCTGTGGCTGCGATGAAAGACCGATCTGACCTCCCGCATATGTCCTTACAACTACATGGAACGCAGGAACTACTATAGTTCCTGATTCTATAGGAGTAAGCTCATACGAAGCGACTGTGGAAAAATCCTCCGTAAATTCCTTCTGTACGAAAGGAAGATGAACCGTCGTATCAGAACGCTTGATAATCACATTCTCCTCAAGATCAGAATACGCTTCGATCGCCTCGGAGAAAAAACGGATTGTGACATCTGCCTTAAAAGGTTCCTGCGCGTATACGTTTTTCGGGAGCTTAATCGAAATTTCAGGCAGCAAAGTCCTTGGATCATCATAAACAGTGATGGACTGAAACGGAATGTTGATGGAAAACCAGTCTACGCGCGTTGCAAGCGACGGTATTTTGTATGTTCCTTTTTTCGAGAACTTAAATGTGAAAACAATACGGGTTCCCTTAACTCCGTCCGCCTCATAACTGTCTTTGGAAGAAGCCATGAGCGCAACACCATCAGGCGTAGACTGAACCGTCGCGTCTATACGGCTTGGAAGATATTCTGGTATCTCCAAAATGAAGTTGCATGTATCACCGACAAAACAAGACGATTTTTCAGGGACAATCTTAAGCGAACGCAAAGCTACTGCACCGAAACATACAGAAGGTACGAAAAGCGCGACAATGGCAACAGCTGCTAATAATCTATAACGGATGGATTTGAATCCTGGGTCTCTGTATTTTTCCATTGATTTTTTTCATTCTCCTTGACGAGTGAGAAAATTAAGTCCTGGCGAGAGGAAGTATCAGGAGCAGGCACTGTAGTACCGGCACTTTGCTCTGTGGTCGCAGGAACAACAGATTTGTTCATAAGTGAAAGTTCCAGATTTATCTTCGCATCCACATTTGAACCGTCTATCATCAGCGCATGTTTGAAAGCATCAGCGGCGGCCTCGTACTCACCCTTACGGTGAGCTATTATGCCAGTATTGTAATAAGCCGCAAAAAGAATGTCTTCCGACGCATCGGGCGATATTTGCTTTATTCTCTCAAGAGCCGCTTCGTCCTCATTCTGCATAATGTATGTGGCAGAAAGTCCGAAAAGTCCGTACTGCATAAGATAGTCATTCTCCGATGATTCTGCTTTCTCAGTAACTTTCAGGAAACCGGACGTCGCATCCACATAGTTCTTCTGATGCCAGCGGACCGTTCCCGCAAGTACGTCAGCAGCAGAGTCCAACCGCTTGGAGCAAGATGAAAACATCGTAAGAGCGGCAATGCTCACCATAAAAATAGCAAGCCGGGAACGCTTCACGGTAAGCTCAGCAGCAATAAAACCAAGCGCAAAGAAAACTATTGAAAGAAAAATGAGCAACGGGAACCTTTTTACACTTTGCAGCTCGTATCCTGTCTGTACTGTGTCGAAGTCTGACATTAAAGTCCGAAGAACACGGCTTAAAGAGCGGCTTGAATTGGAATCGACAAAGACAACAGCATCTTCCTTTCCAACAGTAGCAGAAACATTTGACGCAAGCTGCTGCAAATTAGCCGCGCGCAGAGCCGTATTGACTTTTGTCACACCGTCTCCGGCAACTATCTCTGTCTCTTTCTCAGAACCGAAACCAATTATTATTGTCGAAATACCGTCTTTTGCGGCGTTCAACACAGTCGTCTCCAAATTTCCGTCCGTCTCGTCACCATCTGTAAAAAGTATTATGGTCGGCTGCTTTCCAACCTTTGCAGGAAAAGACGCCGCTGCCGTTTTAATTCCGCTTCCAAGACTTGTTCCTACGGACGACATCAGTTTCGGATCCAGGCTGCCGATAAGTGACCTTACGGCATTGAAATCCTCGGTAAGCGGAACCGCTGTTATTCCGCTTCCCTTTGCGATTACTGCAGAAACTGAAACACCATTCATATTGTCAAGCAGATAATAAGCAAAGTTTCCAGCCGCGGCGAGCCTGTCGCCACCAGCCTCAATAGGAACGTCGTTTGCTTTCATACTATAAGATATATCAAAAACAAAGGATGCAGCCTTGCCGTATTTTTGAATAGGAACTACTTTCGTTCCCCAAGACGGATCGCTTACAGCAGCCGTAAAGAAAAACCATGCAAGAAACCAGCATACTGTTCGCACCATTAGACGATTACGTATGCTTGTTTTACGAGCCTTACTGCCCGCAGAAAGATATCCCAGTGCTTTTTCGAACCTGCGATACAACAAAAGCCCGATAATAATGACAGGAACAAGCCCCAGAAGAAGATACCATGCTTCAGGATGAGCAAATTCAATCGAACTCATAGAATCTCCCTAAGATAAAGTCGTCTGATACACCATGAAACAGCAAAACAAATTGCCGCCACGATAAAACATATATAATGCGCAGGTTCCGATGTGTTCTCGTACTTATACGACTGAACGACAGTCTCCTGCTCCGAAACAGAAACAAGCGTCTCTGAAAGAGTCCTGTAAGACTCCGCGCTGTAGCACACACCACCGGCGGCGGATGCAAGACTTCTTAACATCGCATCGTCGAACACAGACTCCATATAACCTGAAATCAATTTGCCGCTTTCAGGATCGGTATACTCAACAGGAACAGTTCCCTGCGTACCGATAGCTATGGTGTAAAGCGTAATTTCATTATCCGCCGCCAGCTTTGCCGCCGTAAGAGGATGAATTGAACCGCTGTTGTTCTCGCCGTCCGTAAGAAGAATTATCGTCTTTTTAGGTGCATTCGAATCCATAAGATGATAGACTGCCATCGCCAATCCCGTACCGATAGCCGTACCGTCGCCAAGCTCGCCCACAACAAGCGCGTTAAGCCGCTCCAAGAAGAAATCCGTATCCACAGTCGGTGGAACTACAAGAACGGCATCACTTGCCATAGCAACGATTCCGAACGAAGTTCCGGTAAGGTTTGTGACTATCGATGTAATTGTCTGTCTTGAAGCTTCCAATCGCGTTGAATTTCCTATATCAAGCGCACCCATCGAAGGGCTTACATCGACAACAAAGATTATATCGGAACCTCTGGATGTGTATATTTTCTCAGGCCGTGTAATAACAGGACGTGCATACGCAACGACACAAGCTAAGAAGCCTGCTACCATCAGTACCCGCGAGAATACAGCCACAATCCCCGCAGCGGAATATTTCCAAGAGAATGAATAGCCGTTCCAATCTGAAAGAGTAAGAGGAAACTCTATTTTCCTCAGAATTCCAGTTTTTCGTAAAATGAGGAAAGCGGGAACAACTGCAAGAATCATAAAAGCAAACGGATTCTCAAACCTTAGCATTGCGTTCATCCTTCTCCAGACAGACTGCGGCATTCGTAACATTACTGCAAATCTGCGTTCTCTCTTCAACCGATATTACACCATTTTCTCCGCTATCACCGGCAAACCGCACATAATCACATCGCACAAGAACCTCGGACATCATTTGGATTGCCTCGCCCGCCTCTACCGAAAAAAGTCCGCTCGAAATGCGCTCGAACGCCTCTACGACACCGGCAGGAGTTTCTGATCGGAAATTGTATGAAAAACGACAAGAAATATACTCGCGGATCATATGCGAGACTATATCCGCAAACTGTTTGTCCGTAATAGGTTTCTTTGATTTCGTCAGTTTTTTCATATGATATTTGAGTGAATGGTAATTTTTTATCGTTATAAAAGACGATACTATTGTCCGCGCTTTTTTTCTGAAAGTACGGAACCGCACCAAAATCACTACAAGAACCACAAGAAGAATTATGCCCACTATTGAAAGCAGATAAATAACCCACGTCGTTCCGGGGATAAGAAGAGGTGCCTTTGCAGGACGAAGCTCCGTCACACCAGTATAATTCACTATTGATTTGACGTTTATCTCCGGAATATCGATCGAAACACTTGCAGACTTTTCATTACTGTGCTCAGAAACAACAAACGGCGGAATATCGATAAAACCGACACACCACGGAACGCAGAGCATTGATACCATATACGACGAACCAGCCCTTTGCAACGTGATGCTGTCCACAGTAAGGTTCTGTATCTCTACTGGGGTAATCTCCACGGAAAGAAGTCCGTCGGGAATAAGAGCGACATCGCAGCTGAATGTGCAGCGTATTTCCATAGCGTCACCGACGAAAACATCACGAGGAAGCACAGTCACCTGCATTTCAGATATAATAACAGGCTCCAAATGGATTTCAGCATCATCTGATTCGGACAATTCTGCCGAATTTTCTGAAGCTCCATCCTTGTTTCCTTGAGTGACCCCAGTTTTCGTACTACCTGTATTTTCAGCGAAAACAGGATTTCCTGCAAAAAGCGGCAAAATGAGACAGAGTGATAAAAAACACAACAGGAAAAGCAGATTTTTCTTCACATCAATGCCCCTGCTTAAAAAACTGCGAAAGAACCACCACAGGATCTGCGTCGGTCGGCATCACAAGCGGAATTACGCCACGCCGCGCACACATATTTTGCCAGCGTTTCACACGCAATTTGTTATCATCACGCCATGCCTTACGAAATCCGGGGTGAGAAGTTGGCAGAACACGCTTTATACCCGTCTCGGCATCAAAAAACGGAATGCTACCTGCTTCGGGAAGTTCCGTGTCGCAGGTATCGGTGCAGCGGACAGCGATCACATCATGCTTAAGAGCAAGTCGCGCAAGCTCCTTCTCGTAGCCGGTCGTTCGGAAATCTGAAATCACGAAAACCAAGGCACGGCTTCGTAAAAGCCTGTGTGAACCATGAAGCGCGTTCGAAAGAACGGAACCTTTTACTTTTGATTTTGGGAGAGAATCCAGCTGAGACAGAATAAGCATCTCACAGTCACGTCCTGCTTCGGGAGCACACGAGAACTCTACAGTTCCGCCAAACATGACAGCCCCAACAGGACTGTTGTTCAACGATGCCGCGAGAGTGAGAAGAGCCGCTGTCTCCGTCGCAGTTTCAAGACGGCTTCGTGAGCCTGCTCCATGCTGCATGGAAAGCGACCTGTCAACAACAAAAAAAACGATAAGCTCTTTCTCTTCCTCAAAAAGCTTTATATAAGTCTTGCCCATGCGGGCGGTGACGTTCCAGTCGATAAGGCGCACGTCATCACCGCGAAGATATTCACGGACACCGTTGAATTCAACACCGGTACCGCGGTACATCGAGCGGAAAGAACCTGTTTTCATTCCCCCGGCTATCGTTCTAGCCCGGAGCCGAAGTCTGCTGGCACGTACAGCCAGACTTTCCCTAGATTCAATAACAGAATTCATTACGGAACCGGCATAAGTGAAAGAATCTTTGTTATAAGATCGTCAGCAGTAACACCATCGGCGGCTGCTTCATAAGAAAGCACGAACCGGTGCCGAAGAACAAGCGGAGCGACTTTTTTAACATCCTCAGGCAGAACGTAAGAACGTCCCTCAAAAAGCGCAGATGCTTTTGCACATTGACAAAGCGCGATGCCGCCCCTAGGAGACACACCGAAAGAAATATATTTAAGGATGTCATCACGACTTCTTCCAGCCGCCGTTGCCCTAATTCCAGAATGGGCCTTGCCGGTCTCCGGTCTGGTTACATTCACGATGGACACTATATACTCGATAATTTCGTCCGCGCATTTCACATTCTCAAGCTGATTGCGGCACTCAATAATCTTTGCGGCATCAAGAACCTTGTTTACATGTATTTTCTCCGGCTTTCCGCCTGCCTTGACAATAGAAATTTCACTTTCGGGCGTCGGATACGGAACAAGAACCTTAAGCATGAACCTGTCCAACTCCGCCTCAGGCAAGCTGTACGTACCTTCCTGCTCAATGGGGTTCTGAGTAGCAAGAACAAGGAACGGATCCGGGAGCGTATATGTTTTCTCGCCTATCGTAACCTGCTTTTCTGCCATTGCTTCCAATAGCGCAGACTGCACCTTTGCCGGAGCACGGTTGATTTCATCTGCAAGAACAAGATTCGCAAAAACAGGTCCCTTCCGTACAGAAAAAGCTCCTGTATTCTGCTCATAAAGAAGAGTTCCCGTCACATCGGCAGGAAGAAGATCAGGCGTAAACTGAATTCTCTTAAAATCAAGCCCGGAAATATCAGAAAAAGTTTTCACCGCCAAAGTTTTGGCTAGTCCCGGAACACCTTCCAAAAGAATATGCCCGCCCGTGATAAGTCCCATCAATATACCATCAACAACCTGCTGCTGACCTACCACCCGTTTTGAAATTTCTGTCCGGCACTCATCAAGCAAAGTCCGGCATTTTTCGAACGCATCATTAGTATCAGACACCATACCACCCATTTAGTAATCCCCTATTCAAAGTCTGGCCCATAAATTCACAGCCAAACTGTATGAATTTGCAAAAATCAATACATTTTTTGTATGTTTATGCATTTCCTGATTGACAACAAATCCGCTCAGGTAGTATAACACTATCATGTTAAACGTATTAGCGCAAGAATTAAACGATACATTAAAAGGTACAAGCTTTGCCTCTCTTTTCTCTGATATGGGCGAAAGAATGTTTTTCCCAAGAGGCATAATTTCTCAAGGCGGTGAAGCCAGGCTGCACGGCTGGCGGGCAAACGCCACAATCGGAACAACAGTGAACGACAAGCATCCTGTTGTATTGCCTGAAGTTCAGGCTCAATTACCACATTTAACACCGGAAGAATCAGTTTCCTACGCACCAACAGCTGGCGTACTAGAACTCAGACAGCTCTGGAAAGAAAAAATAATTGCAAAAAATCCGTCGCTTGAAGCAAAAAGCTTCTCGTTGCCGGTCGTAGTCCCTGGTCTCACGGCCGGAATATCGTACATAAGCGACCTTTTTCTTTCAGAAGGCGATAGTCTTATTACCGGCGAGCCTTGTTGGGATAACTATGCGCTCATTGTGGAAAGCCGCAGAAACGCAAAACTGAAACAGTTCCCAATGTTCATCGGAAACGCATTCGAAGGCGGATTCAATCTTGATGCGTTCAAAAAAGCCGTTCAGGAAGAAGCCGAGTCCACAGGAAAGGTCCGCATGCTTCTGAACTTCCCGCAGAATCCGTCAGGCTACACGCCGACAGAAACAGAGATGAAAGAAATATGCGCAATCATAAAAGGATTCGCAGAGAAAGGCACGAAACTTCTTGTCTGCTGCGATGACGCATATTTCGGGCTCAACTATGAGCAGAACGCAGCGAAAGAATCTCTTTTCGCAGCCGTCGCTGATTTGCATGAGAACATCGCCGCAATAAAGATTGACGGTCCGACAAAGGAAGATTACGTGTGGGGATTCCGATGCGGATTCCTTACTTTCGCAGGCAAAGGCATAACCGAAGCCCAGTACGAAGCTCTCCAGAAAAAACTGATGGGCATCATCAGATCTTCTGTCTCATGCAGCAACACTCCGGCACAATCAATTCTGCTGAAGGCGTTCACAAGCCCGAACCTTGGCGCAGACAAAAAGCGTTTCAGGAACATACTCGAAGGCCGCTACCGCCGCGTAAGGAACACACTCAACAAATATCAGGACGATACAGTTCTTGTTCCAATGCCTTTCAACTCCGGCTACTTCATGAGCTTCACCTGCTACGGTGTGAACGCCGAGACACTTAGGCAAAAGCTGCTAAAAGAGCAGGGAATCGGAACAATCGCAATAGATGACTCACACTTACGCATAGCATTTTCAAGTCTTGATAAACGCGATATTGACGTTGTATACGAAGCCGTTTACACTGTAGCGCATGAACTTGCGGAAAAAGCTTAACATATTGCAATGCTGCGTTCGGACGTGTGTCATAGCGTTCGTTCTTGCAGCAACATTTTCTATATTCTCTTGCTCGCAGACAAACGGAACCGTTCTTATTTGGACAGGTCGCCCAGAATTCACCGAGTACGCCGAGCTTTATAACTCGACGCACTCAGATCTCAAAATAATAATTCATTATAGAAAAAACATAGCCCAGTCAATGCCACCCGCACAAGACGAGCAAAAACCGGATATCATAGTCGGCGAAGGCTTCACAGAGGCTCAAGTAGAAAAGTATTTCATGCCGCTCGATTATCTTTTTTCTGATATGTACATAACAAGACAGCAGTTCTACCCACAGCTGCTCGATTCGGGCTTTATTTCGGGCAAACAGTATCTTCTTCCTGTTAGTTTCAACGTACCGCTCGTGATGTTCTCCGAGTCGAAAGAAAACCTTATACCCGACCCATACATCATTGACATAGATCAAATACGTGACATAAGCGCGAACTTCAACAAAACGAACAAATCCGGATCATACACATCCATGGGTTTCGCCCCGGGCTGGAACCCTGAGTTCCTGTACGTTGCGACAAAACTGCAGAAAGTGGGCTTCACAATGGGTGCCGACAACTTTTCCTGGGATGCACAAAAACTCGCTGAATCTGTCAAATACCTAAGAAGCTGGACCGAAGAAAAAAATACTTCCACAACAGCCGAACAGGACTACAAATACAAATATCTGTACACAACCGAGACAAAGTGGATATCTGAGGGTCACTGCACATTCGCATTCAGTACGAGCGACACTGTTTTCAGGATGGACGACGAAAGCCTGAACGGACTAGATTTCCGCTGGTTATCTGATGACGGTGAAATTCCACTGGAGGACACAATCCTTTACATGGGAATGTATAAAGATTCGAAAAAACTTAAGGATGCGCAAAAATTCCTGATCTGGTTCATGCAGGAGAAAAATCAGAAAGAAATGCTTGAATGGTCGCGTAACATGAACCTGACGATAAAAGATTTCGGCATTGCAGGCGGATTTTCATCGGTGAGGAACGTCAACGAGCTTTATTTCCCGATATATTATCCGCTTCTGCTCGGCAATTTACCGCAAAAAAACAGTCTACGCGCAAACAGCCACATTCTGCCTGAACGATGGATCAGCCTGAAAGAAAAGGTCATTCTACCATACCTTACGGACGCGGTGGACACCACAAAAGCTGAGCCACAGGCATCGTCACTAGAAACATTGTACGCAATCTGGCGCCGTCAGTATTATTAATCATCAGTTCTACTAAACTTTTTTAACCAGACTCCGACACTTTAAGTAGACGGGCAACCGCCGAAACTCAAAAAGTCTGGAGGTAAATATGATTTCTGGAATCAGCTCAATGAATGCATATTCATACAGCAATTCGCTACCGAACAACGGAGCAGCCGGAAAAATCTATGTTCCTGTCCAGCCGGGGCTCGTTAAATACTCACAATTCAAGCATATCTCAGGAATACCGGCGGGCAAAGGGCAGCACGGTGTAACAATCAGCAAAGTCCAGATACTTAACCATCTTATAGACCAGCTCGTTTCTATGAAAAAAATGCCGCAGAACGACCTTTCGGAAAACATCACGCTCTCCGACTCACAGGTTGACACGCTCATAAAAGACTATCAGGCAAAAATCCAAACCTCGGTCGAAACAGCGAAACTCAACCCGTACGCCATCAGCGGAACAGCACCGCAGTCCGGGGTTCTTTTCGACATCTCGTTCTAATTCTCCATCGTACATCTCAACATAAAAATCGACAGCACCCGATTTAATTCGCAACGTAGTTTGATTGAAACTTCGTTGCGTAATTTCAACGAGGCGTATACATCCCTCGGCACGAATCCCCTATCTCAAATTGGAGAAAATAGAAAAAATAAACAAAAAAGTTGCAAAATGCACTGACTCATGTTATCATTATTTAATTATCTAAACATTTTTTTTGGTGATTCACGTCATCAACGAATGAAACAGGAGATTGTACTAATGAGCAATGATTTTGGAACTTCAAATCCTGAAAAGAAGTCTATACCAGTTAAAATCTTAATTTATATGTGGATGGCTTTTTTGCTGCCTTTCCTTATGTATGTGCCTCTCAATGTTTTTATGGGTGGTTTGACATACGAAGAATGCATGTTTACTAGCAACAACTTTTATTCTTACATTTTCATGGGTGCTGCGCTCATCGCTCCTGTCATCATTTATTATTGGCTGAACAGTGAAACTAAAAAATATGTTCCGGGTGATGAATCATCCGTTGCAAAACTGAACAAATCCGTAAAAATTGCTGAACTTCTGTCGTTCGCGCTTCCTGTTACAATGTGCGTACTGAATCCTATTGTCATTACGCTGTATAATCAGAGCTTGGGTTTTTCTCCAGCTTCTTTTAATGGCTCTTCATATTTGTTCTATAGTTTTTGCATGATTTTCGGCGGATTGTGTATTTTCTCGGTTTTTTCATACATTCTGATTGTTTCCGGACTCGAGAAAGTTGTTGGCTGGCTTCCGTATGAGCGCAAGTATATGTCTTTCTCTTTCATGCAGCGTTGTCTCTTGATTTCAGGGTTTGTCCTGCTTGGAATGGTTCTGATGATTGAGGCAATTTTCTATATCCCGGCGAACAGGACGTTGCCGATGAGGGAACTTCTGCTTACGAAAGTTACGCCTTTTGCTGCGTTTATCGGTTTTATTGGTATTCTTGATATGTTTCTTCAGCTCCGCGATGTAAACAGATGTATCAAATATATCGGAAAATTCTCAGAGGATTTGTCTAACAAGAATTACCAAACCGAGGATATTCCGATTCTTATCCGCTGCGAGCTTGGCGAGCTTGCGAATCATCTTAATTCGCTCCGCGATTCCACAAAAGTTCTGTTCAAGGATTTTAAAGATACTGTTGATTCCACAGTAAAAGTTGCTGAAAACCTTGGGCACGAGATGGCAATCGTCCAGAATAATGTTGAAAACGTGAATACCGGAATTGATTCGGTTAATAGCGAGATGAAGAACCAGGCTTCCGGCGTTGAGGAAACGAGCTCTTCCGTCAACCAGATTATAAGCAAGGCGAATGTGTTGAACGGCAGCATCGAAGGTCAGGTTGCCGCGGTAACGCAGTCTTCTTCCGCAGTTGAGGAGATGGTTGCGAATATCAACAGTGTTACGCAGATTTTGAACCAGAACACAAAGACAGTAGAGGCTCTTACGACGGCATCAGACGATGGCCGTAAATCAGTTGAGACGGCAGTCAGCACTTCACAGCAGATTATTGAGCAGTCAGCTACGTTGATGGAAGCGACGACGATTATCCAGACGATAGCGGCGCAGACGAACCTTCTTGCCATGAACGCGGCTATTGAGTCTGCTCATGCGGGCGAGGCTGGTAAAGGCTTTGCCGTTGTTGCCGATGAAATCAGGAAGCTTGCGGAGCAGTCGAGCGCGCAGGGTAAAACCATCAACGACAGCTTGAAAAATCTTTCGGCTTCGATTCAGCTTGTTTCTACGAACACAAAAGAGGTTCAGGAAAAGTTCAACGCGATTTATGATTTGGCGCAGACTGTCATGCGGCAGGAAGACGTGATTATGAACGCGAT
>JAIKVO010000272.1 GCA_024685655.1 Treponemataceae bacterium | reverse complement strand
ACTGTTTTCCCCTGCACATTGAAACACTTCGTTGGCAATGTGCAGGGCGCTCCCTAGGTGCGGTAATCGCCGTTGATTTTCACGTACTCGTACGTCAGGTCGCAGCCCCACGCCTTACCCACGGCGTCTCCGTCCTCAAGCACGACAAGAATTTTCACTTCGTGCTCGGACATTATGATTTTCGCCTTTTCTTCGTCGAACGCAACCGGAACGCCGTGGTCGCAGACTTTTATAAACCCTTCAGGCTCCTTTTCTGCGGCGGCGGCTTTTTTCGCCGCGCACAGCGGGCACCCGGCTTCTTCCGCGAAGCCCGCCGTCATAAAGTAAAGCGATGTCTTTTCCGGTGTAAAAATCTCGCCCGAATAGCCGAGTGCGCAAAGAATGCGGCCCCAGTTCGCGTCTTTGCCGAAAAAAGCCGCCTTGACAAGACTCGACGAAATTACCGATTTCGCAAGTTTCCTTGCCGACTCCACAGATGTCGCGCCCTTAACAGTGCACTCCAAAAGATGCGTCGCGCCTTCTCCATCTCCGGCAATCTTTCGTGCCATCTGCGTGTTCAGTGCGTTCAACGCTTCAAGAAAAGCCTTGTAATCATCATCTTTTGCCGTTATCTCTTTGTTCCCGGCAAGACCGTTCGCCATGATAATCAGCGTGTCGTTCGTACTTGTGTCGCCGTCAACGGAAACACAGTTGTACGTGCCCTCAATGCTCTCGCGGAGCGCGGCATCAAGCATCTCCCCGGAAATAGCGCAGTCCGTCGTAATAAAGCCGAGCATCGTTCCCAAGTTGATGTGAATCATGCCGGAACCTTTCGCCATTGTTCCAAGGGTAACGGTTTTTCCGCCGATTTCAGTCTGAACGGCGCATTCCTTGTACTTTGTGTCTGTCGTCATAATGCCGACGCGGGCTTTCTCGTGTCCTTCCTTGGAAAGCCCCTTCACAAGTTCATCAATATGAGCCTCTATTTTTTCTACAGGAACTTGCTGCCCGATAACGCCTGTAGAACAAACAAGAACATCATCCTCATCAATTTTGCCCCACGGCGCGCCATCCGCACTCGAAAGCCCGACAGCAGCGGCATGAGCCGTCCGTACGGCAATACATGCGCCCTGCTCACCGGTTCCGGCATTCGCATATCCAGTATTTATGATAACGGCCTGCGCACGACGGCGGTTCAGACGTAATTTGTCAAGCTTGACCGGCTCTGCTTGGGCACGGTTTTTCGTGAAAACACCAGCAGCCGCACACGGTTTCTCGGACACGAACAGCGCCGTGTCCTCTTTTGTCCGCCCTGCTTTAATTCCGGCAAGAACGCCGTTGGCAAGGAATCCTTTTGGAGCAGTTACTCCGCCGTCGATAAATTGCATAATAATACACTCCACATAAAATGTACGAATAAATATGCAACTATTATACAAAATTCGCAATAAATATGCAATATTCTGGATTCAGGGACATTCTCCCACGAATCAGCGACGCAAAACGACATACCGAAATCCGTCATAAAATATCTCCGCTGAAATTTGACATCATTATGAACATCTCCAAAAACTCTATTCATGATTCCTCAGAAATTGCCTCCGAGTTGTAAATCACGGAAATATCGTGACTTATAACATCGCATTTTTCGAATTTCCGTTAAAACTGGAGTTTTTGGAGGTTGTGTTATCTAAACACTTTCTTAACAACAAATAGCTTTTTTTTAAGACTGTTGTTTTTTAACGAGGTATGTGTTATATTAGAAATGGTGTACAAACGGTTATTTGGGATATTGAAAGAATCTATCTCTCAATATTGTATTACTTTCTTTTCTGAGAGGTTTATGTCTATGAAAATAGTACGCAAGCTGACAGCAGTACTTCTTATTGCTTTACTTTTCATAAGCGCTGCATTCGCATACGACCCGGACTTCGACAAGTTGATAGTTGAAGGCGAGTATATCTCATCGTCTTCTGTCGATAACTTTGCCTCTATAGCCGGAAACGAGCGAACTTGGAATAATTTTATGAAAGAGACAATCGGGGCTGATCCAGATTATTTTTACAACGTCAACCCTTCAAATTTTGACGATGAGGATCGCTATGTTCTTTCAAACCTTCAGGGTTATATTGAGGAAAGCAGTTATGTAGAGAATAACGATGTTTATGCGTACATCATTGCACGTAGCATCGATGAGGACACAGGGATTGTTCCTGACGGCTGGCTCGTGCTTATGCACTACTCAGCAAAAACAAACAACTGGACATCCTATATGTACTACTTCGGCATGAATTAATTCTGCACTACCTACTAAAAAAACTGCCCGCTGTAAGCGTCATAAAAACGCTTAAGCGAGCAGTTTTTTTTACGTATTTTATATGCATCAGGCAGAAAAGCACCAACACAATTCCATACTCTGATATCTCTATTCTAACTAATCATTTATATCAGCTACATAACCAAACGAATCATTTTCAATCATATAAATATCTTCATCCAAAAGATCGTCTACAGAAACACGAAATATTTCAGACAAAGCCTTAAGCTCAATATCGTTTACAAACCGTCTGCCAAGTTCAAGCTGAGACACTTGATTTTTCCCGACGTCGTGTCCGATTGTCTGAAGCTTCTCTGCAAGTTCCCTCTGCGACCAACCTTTCTCAATGCGAAGACGGGCTATTTTTCTGCCACATATATTATTTCTTTCCGTATGATTGTCATTGTACTTATTTTTGTACATACGCTTTTCTTTTGAAAAAGCGTAATTTATATATTTTTGAAATTGACACGCGGTAGATGTCAATTTCGGTACAATGCAAATCAGACGGTTCTTATTCCGTCAGATTCAATCAGATATCGTAAATCTTTGAGTATTTTTCCTCCAGATAATCGATAAAATCATCCGAAGTAAATTCTCTGCCAGTAATATCTTTTATCCAATCTGCAGGGGCAAGACGGTTCGCCTTTTTGAAGACATTCTCCTTCATCCACATGTTGATAACATCAAATCTTCCATCGAGAATAAGCTGATCAACATCCATCTCATTTTTCATTCTGTTGTAATACATAGCGTTATACATATTACCGAGCGCGTACGTGGAGAAATATCCGAAACCGGAAGTCCAGTGCACATCCTGCAAGATTCCTTCCGCATCAGTTTTTGGCTGCACCCCAAGATATTCAGCATACTTCTTATTCCAAAGCGCGGGAAGCTCCTCCAGCGAGATTCCGTCGTTCATAATCGCCTTCTCGATCTCGTATCGAATTATTATATGGAAAGTATATGTAAACTCGTCAGCTTCTGTTCTTATCAGCGAAGGTTCTACACGGTTCATGGCTTCGTAAAACTCAAGCTCGGTTACATCGTGCATAACATCCGGGAAAATCTCTTTAACTTTAGGATATATGAGCTTTATGAACGACCGCGAGCGACCTATTATGTTCTCGAAGAAGCGCGACACAGATTCATGCTGTCCAAGCGTTTTGTGGTCGTTTATATAATGCGCATGATCTTCATCCTGCAGGTTAAGCTCGAACAGAGCATGACCGCATTCGTGAATCACAGAGTAGATGCTTGAATAGAACATATTCGGATAATAATGCGTCGTTATGCGCACGTCGTCTTTTGAAAGCTCCATCGTAAAAGGATGCTCCGATGTAGTGAAGTTTCCTCTTTCAAAAGAAAAACAAAGCAGACGCAAAAGCCAATCTGCCATTTTACGCTGCTGTTCGTCTGTTACCGGGCGGGAAAGAAAATCCGTGCGGATAACTCTGCTTTTATCCGTATTGCGAGGAGATGCTTTTATCTTTTGCAAAAGCGGAACAAGCCGCTCCTTGCAGTGGTCAAAAATCTTGTCCAGTCTTTCTGTCGTCATTCCCCTTTCGTAGCAGTCAAGCAGGTTGTTGTACGGAACTTTGTCCGGCTCCGCATGAAGCGAAATCTTTTTAAGCTCAACGTCGCGCACCTCCTTTAGGCTTGGCGCGAAAAGCGAGTAATCGTTGTTTTTGCGGGCTTTTGACCAGTCAACGAACGCCTTGTTGAATACAAGGTCAAACTGGTGCTGCTGCTCTGGAGTGATGTTCTTCGTGCGGACATAATCGCGATGAAGCTGCTCGACAAGAACACGGTCAGCCTCATCAAGCTCGTCGCGGCTTTTATAAAGGCTTTCCGCGGCTTCGATGAATTCCAACTGCTTGAGAAGCTTGAATGCCTCGTTGCCGAGAGATGCCATCACATCGCCCTGTTTTTCCATTCCTTCGGGCGGACAAATTGTTTCTAAATCGTACTGGAGTACACGGCATGCATGGGCATAAGTTTCAGCTTTTTCAAGCGTTGTAGTAACAAAGGTGAGATTCTTAAGTGTGGATTCATTCATGCGGACAGAATACCAAAAAGCGCGTTATCAGGCAACACATAAGAACTTATTTTTTTGACATCGGGCGCGTTCGGGTTGCGTAACGAAAAGCATTTTAAATGTTCGCTCTCGCGAACGACGCAAGCCCTCGCGCGAAAAACTAAATTTGAGTTACAAAAAAAGAGAAGTCTGTTATACTTTTCTTATGACACAAATCGAACAGCAGAAAGCAGCAAAAGATTTCGCAGATTTTTGGAAGGATAAAGGTGACGAAAAGCAGGAATCACAACGATTTTGGATTCAGCTTTTGCAGAATGTTCTTGGCGTTTCAGACCCAGCTTCATATATTGAATTTGAAAAACGAGTTCAGCTTGCACATACAAGCTACATAGATGCTTATATTGCAGGCACAAAAGTTTTGATTGAGCAGAAAGGACTCAAAATAGACATACACAAAGCATATGAACAATCGGACGGAGCTATTCTTTCACCGTTTGAACAAGCGAAACGATACGCTGATGAATTACCAAATTCAATCCGACCACGATGGATTGTCGTTTGTAACTTTGCAGAATTTCTTGTTTACGATTTGGAGAATCCTCATGGCGAGCCGGAACAAATTTTCTTAAAAGATTTACCCAAAGAGTTCTACCGCTTACAGTTTCTTGTTGACCAGAAAAACGAGAACATACGACGAGAAGAAGAGCTTAGCTTAAAAGCCGGTGAGCTTGTCGGCAACTTGTATGATGCAATGTACAATGAATTCATTCCACCTGTAAATGCTGTACCTACCGACGGAAATAAAAGAGGACTTTCAGCATTTCAGTTACGTTCACTAAATATTCTTTGCGTTCGTATTGTCTTTTGTCTTTATGCCGAAGACGCAGGTCTATTTGATACAAAAACAAGTTTTGAAGATTACATAAAATCTTTCTACCGAGCCAATTTACGCAAAGGAATCATTGAGCTGTTTAAGGCACTCGACACAAAAAACGAAGAACGAGATCAATATGATGACAGTCTGAAACCTTTTCCTTATGTGAACGGAGGTTTATTCCGTGATGCAAAGATTGAAATTCCAAATTTCACAGATGAAATTGTTGATGTAATCGTGAACCATTGTGCTCCATTCAACTGGAGCGACATAAGTCCGACAATTTTTGGTGCAGTCTTTGAAAGTACATTGAACCCAGAAACACGGCGCAAAGGTGGAATGCACTACACGAGTATACAGAATATTCATAAAGTAATTGATCCGCTTTTTATGGATGACCTGACCGCAGAATTTGAATCAATCTGCGCAATAAAGGCATCAAAACAAAAAGCAGAGAAACTGCTTGTATTCCAAAATAAATTAGGCACACTCAAATTTTTAGACCCTGCCTGCGGAAGTGGAAATTTTCTTACCGAAACGTATTTGTGTATCCGTCGTCTTGAAAACAGAATAATTTCTATTCTGAACAAAGGTGAACGTGTTTTCGGTTTTGATGAATTTATCAAAGTTCATATCAACCAGTTTTACGGAATTGAGATTAACGACTTTGCCGTAACAGTTGCAAAGACCGCCATGTGGATTGCTGAAAGCCAAATGGTAGCCGAAACAGAAGCGATAATCAGTCAGACAATTAGCTTTCTGCCATTAAAGACAGGTGCAAATATTATTGAGGGCAACGCACTGCGCATAGATTGGGGGACACTTGCCGAAGAAGAGCAGACAGGCTTTTTATTCACCGACAAACTGAATGTCTATAAGATTGATTCAGATTTGGGCTATTTAGAAATGCATGAACCTGATGTTGAATACGGCAAACATTACAAAGAGCTGAATGTCGTCACAAAAGAAGTGGAAGAAAAAGAGCTTCCGAAAACGAAAAAAGAAGCTGTCGTCTATGACTACATCATCGGAAATCCACCGTTTATTGGATATAGTTTGCAATCTGTGCGACAAAAAGAAGATACTCTCTTAACATATGTTGATATTAATGGCAAGCCATATAAAACTGCTGGTAAAATTGATTATGTTGCTAATTGGTATTTTAAAGCTGCAAAACTTATTCTGAATACAAAAACCCGGTGTGCTTTTGTTTCTACGAACTCCATCTGTCAAGGGGAGCAAGTTGCAAGTGTTTGGAAACCTATTTTTGAACGATTCAAAATCCACATTGATTTTGCATATAAAACATTCAAATGGGAGAATGAAACATCAGATAAAAAGAATATGGCGGCGGTTCACTGCGTAATAATCGGATTTAGCAATGCAGAGAATAAGAAACCTAAAAAACTGTTTTTGAATGAAACTCAATCTGAGATAGTTCCAAACATAAATGCATATCTTATTAGCGGGACAGATGTATTCGTTGAAAGCAGGCCTATTCCTCTTTGCGATGTTCCTCAGATGTCCAGTGGAGGCAAACCGGTTGAAGGTGGACATCTCATTTTTACAGACGAAGAAAAGACAGAATTTCTGAAAAAAGAGCCAAGTGCAGAAAAATATTTCCGTCCATTCATGGGATCTGACGATTTTATAAACGGTCATGGAAGATGGTGCCTTTGGCTTTTAGGAGTTTCACCAAAAGAATTGCTTTCAATGCCACTAGTTATGAAACATGTTGAAGCGGTCAGAGAATTTCGTCTTGCAAGTGTCAAAGCTGCGACTCGTGAATATGCAAATTATCCTTCACAATTTATGGAAATAAAGCAACCAGAAAGTGATTATCTTATGATTCCTGCAACGTCGTCAGAAAACAGAGAATATGTTCCAATCGGCTATCTGGATAAAAATGTCGTAGCAAGCAATGCAGCTTCTTTTGTACCGAATGCAACATTATATCACTTTGGAGTTTTGACGAGTAATGTTCATAACACTTGGATGCGTGTCGTTTGCGGTCGGTTAGAAATGCGCTATCGTTATTCCGTAAACATTGTCTACAACAATTTTCCATGGTGTACGCCAACAGAGGAACAAAAAACTAAAATTGAA
>JAIKVO010000163.1 GCA_024685655.1 Treponemataceae bacterium | reverse complement strand
CGCCGAGCTTTATGACACGGCGAAAATTGTAAGCACTGTTTTCCAAAATCCGCGTTCACAGTTTTTTAACGTAGATACGACAAGCGAGCTTGCTTTTGCATGCGAGAACCAGGGAATGGCGAAGGATGAGATTATCCGGCGCGTGAATCAAACTGTAAACGAGCTGCACTTGGAACCGCTGATGAACCGGAGCCTTTTTAACCTAAGCGGCGGACAAAAGCAAAAAATTGCGTGTGCATCGGTGGCTGTTACTGGAAACAAAGTCGTGCTTTTGGACGAACCGAGCGCGAACCTTGATTTGAAGACAATCGATGAGTTACGCGAGTTGCTTGAAAAATGGAAGAGCGAGGGCAAGACGATTGTCGTAGCCGAGCACCGCATTTCGTACCTTTGGGGGATTGCCGACCGCACTGTCATCTTAAAAGACGGCGAGATTGTCCGCGAGCTTTCGCGCGGCGACATGGACAGAATGTCTGAAGATGAGCTTCACGCGCTCGGTTTGCGGACGAATAAAGATTTCTCGGCGGATTGTCGGCAGGGTTCGGCAGATGCGGTGCAAACTTCACCGGGAACTGAGCTGTCCGCGCCGTATGCGGGGCAAGTCGCGGCAGATGCGGCGCAAAAGCGTGAAGGTGATGCACCTCGAGTGGAGCAAGTTTCGCATGGCGCGCCTGGCGGAAACGAACATCTCGTTATGCAAAACTTCCGCTACAAATACAAAAACGGCTATGTAGCACTCAACATTCCATGCATGGAGATTCCGGTGGGAAAAATCACTGCGATTACAGGCAACAACGGCGAAGGAAAAACAACTCTTTTGAACTGCCTGTGCGGACTTAGCCACCGTGCGAAAGGGACACTTGTATATAATGGCAAGGTCTACCGCCGGCGCGCCCGCCAGAAACTCATCTATCTTGTGATGCAGGACGTAAACCACCAGCTTTTTACGGAAAGCGTTCTTGATGAAGTGCTTATAAGCCAGCCACAGGAAAACGAAGCAGAAGCCCGCCGCATTTTGGCTCAACTTGATTTGGCGGAGTTTGCCGACCGTCATCCGCAGTCACTTTCAGGCGGGCAAAAGCAGCGTGTCGCCGTTGCAAGCGCAATTGCAAGCGGGCGCGCCATCATGCTGTTTGACGAGCCTACAAGCGGCTTGGACTACACTCACATGCTGCAAATCGGCGCGATTTTACGGGAACTTAAAAAACTCGGCAAAACTGTAATTGTCGTTACGCACGACCGCGAGCTTATAAAAGAATGCTGTGACTTTGAAATCCGTCTGAGTGAGTTTAATCAGATTGAAGCTTAATGGATTATTTTTTCTCGTAATTCAAAGCGGCCTTTGCGCCAGTTTACGTAACCGACTACTGAATATCCGGCTTTATCATAAAGTTTTTGTGAATAAGGGTTTTCTGTAAAACAATCAAGGCGGATGGAATCATATCCTGCGGTTTTACAAAGATTTTCAATATAGTCAAGGGTTTTGGCGGCAATTCCTTGATTTTGAAATTGTGGATTTACACATAATCTGTGAATTACACAAAATTTTGATTGTGGCCATTGCCAATTTCCATTTTTATATTCTTCATCAAATTCTTCGCTTAAAACAAAGCAAACTGCAATATCGTTGCCTTTTTTCCCAATAATCATATGATTTTTTGAAATATCTTCAGCCAGAATTTCTTTATCAGGATATATTTCATCCCACTGGTGGATTCCTCTATTTTCCATGGTAATTATGGCTTTCGAATAAAGTGAGAATATTTGATCCAACTGATTTATATCTGCTTTGCAATATTCCAAATTTCGGATCCTTAAAAGTGGTATTAACAAATAAATAATATAATTTAGGTTTTATAAATTCAATATTGTCCTTTGAAACATAAGCTTAGTGATAAACATCCCCTTATCAAATTATGAAAAATTAATTGCAGAATGGAGTGTTTTTTGTCTTTTGGAGTAGAGACTAAAGATAGTAATTTGTATTATACTAAAGTTAGCAAAGGCTAACTATTAAACGCTAACTAACAAACCATAACTAATAAAAACAGAGAGTTTATCGCGGGAAATTACGTAACGATTCGTAGCGTAGCTTCTAACGGGTCAACGCGCGAGTTCGTTCGAAGCTTCGCTGCAGAATGAGATTCAGGCTTTCATCTTTTAGGAGATTTTATGAACAACATGCCGGCAGAAAAACTTTTTCAGGTTTATATGGATTTAATCAGCCAAAGAGAAAGCGAGGAAATCTACAGATTGAACGAGCCTGTCGGCGAAGGCATTATGAAGCACTCCCATATTGCCAAGGGAATTGAGCTTGTTTATTCCGAGCTTGAAAGCTACAGCCCAAACTATCAGGCAGAAAAAAAAGATATAGACGGACTTGAAATCATGTACATCGTCGATGGGCACGGTGAGTTTGAACTTGTGAACAGGCAATTTGTCAGCGGTGAAAAAGGCGATGTCATGATTTTCAACTGTAAGACTGGAGTAAAAAAAGCAATGCTCGGCAAAAGCGGAATGAACTGCATAAGCATTATTCTTTTCACCGAAGATACTGTTTCCTTCCTGAATGATTTTCTTGGAATTACAGAATTCAGCAGCTCAGATTTTTTCAATGACATCAGGAAAAGTGACAGTGCCGTGACATTCCCGTGCGGAGAGCTGCTTGAGAAACTCTTTCTGGAAACAATAAGACTGCCAGCGGTTTATTCAAAATATACGGTGAAGCTTGCCGTGGTTCACGCGATTATCCTTTTAATTCAAAAATTCAGAGATAAAGACATCTCTGATGTTCGCATAAAAGATGACAGTCAGGATTCCTACTTCAGCGGCTCAACGGGTCGCAAAGTTCAGAATGTGCGCCGCATTATCAATTCGAACCTTGAAAAAGAAATCTCAATTGAAAAGCTGGCTGCTAAAGTCAATTTGAATCGAACTAGCCTTCAAAGAGTATTTAAGGAAATGTACGGGCTTACGGTGAAAGAATACCGTACAAAAGCCCGCATTCAACTTGCGAAGAATCTGCTTGCTTCTACAGAGCTTTCTATAACCGAAATTGCCGGTCGTTGCGGTTATGCAAATGCAAGTAAGTTTTCTGAAGTCTTTAAGAAAAACGAAGGAGTTCTGCCAAAAGACTGGCGCAAATAAGTAAATGGATGCTCGGCGGATATTCGTAACGAAGTTTCGGGTGATGCCGAGGTTTACCGGAGGTTTATATATGTCACAAAAAAAAGTGAAACCCACAAAAAAAGGCCTTTTGGGCTGGATTTTCTATTTTGCGGGCGACAAAAAAGGGCAATATTTCGTAAGCGTTTTTTTTGCCCTTCTTAGCGTGGCGTGTTGTATCGCGCCGTATTTTATGATTGCGCAGATAGTCCGTCAGCTTTTGGGCGGCGTGCGCGACTGGAACATTTTCTTGCAAGAGTGCGGAATCGTCGCACTTTTCTGGCTCGGAAATGTAGTTTTTCATGCGATTTCCACAAGCATGAGCCATGTCGCGACTTTCAACCTGCTCGGCAACATCCGCAAAAAGATGTGCGACAAAATCACCCGCGTTCCGCTCGGCACAGTGCTCGACATGCCATCCGGCGCGCTCAAAAGCGTTATGATTGACCGCATCGACAGCATGGAGACGACGCTTGCCCATATCGTGCCTGAGTACACTTCAAACATCGTTCTTTCCATCGTGCTTGTCGTCTATCTTTTTGTCGTGGACTGGCGGCTTGCCCTTGCCTGTCTTGCCGTCTTGCCTGTCGGACTCATTGCGATGTGCTTTATGCTGAAAGACGGAGCGGCTCGCTTTAAGTATGCGCTCGATAAGACAAAAGCATTGAACGACACCGCAGTTGAGTACATAAACGGAATTGAGGTAATCAAGGCATTCGGAAAGTCAAAATCAAGCTATGAACGATTCGTTGTTGCCGCAAAAGAAGGCTCTGACTGCTACGTTGAGTGGATGCGCGACTGTATATGGCCCCACGCTGTTGCCACTGTTGTTACGCCGACTCTGCTATTTTCGCTTCTCCCGATCGGCGGTTTTATGTTCCTTAACGGCACGATTGACGCTTCTCTTTTTATAACGGTGATTGTCCTTGCCGTGAGCGCGATTCAGCCCTTCCTTATTGCGTTCACTTACCACGACGATATTGCCAAAGCCGGCGCGATTTTTGGCGAGGTCGGCGCGATTATGACGCTGCCAGAGCTTGACCGCCCTGAAAAGGATACGAAAAAACCGGTTGACAACTCGATTGTTTTGCGCGACGTTCGCTTCAGCTATCACAAGGCGGATGAGGGGGAAGCCTCCCCCTCGCTGCAGCCTGCTTCGCAGTCTTCCGCTACCCCTTCTCCTAGGGGTACTCAACAAGTTGAGTCTTCCCCTAAAACCCCGGAAATCTTGCACGGCATAAACATGACGCTTCCGCAGGGCAGCTACACTGCTTTTGTAGGGCCAAGCGGCAGCGGAAAATCAACAATCGCGCGCCTTATCGCCTCCCTTTGGGATGTCGATTCCGGCAGCATAGAAATTGGCGGCGTGAATATAAAGAATCTTTCGCTTCAGGAATACAACCGCCGCGTAGCTTACGTTTCACAGGACAACTTCCTGTTCGATATGAGCGTACGCGACAATATCAGACTTGGACGCGAGGGCGCGACCGATGCCGAAGTCGAGGAAGTCGCAAAAAAATCTGGCTGCTACGACTTCATCATGTCGCTTGAAAACGGCTTTGACACGATTGTCGGCGGCAGCGGAGCGCATCTTAGCGGCGGAGAACGCCAGCGAATCGCAATTGCTCGCGCCATGATGAAAGACGCGCCTATCGTCATTCTTGACGAGGCAACCGCCTACACCGACCCGGAAAACGAGGCGATTATCCAAAAATCGGTCGCTAAGCTTGTAGCCGGGAAAACGCTTATCGTCATTGCGCACAGGCTTTCTACCGTAAAAGACGCGGACAAGCTGTACGTCATCAAAGACGGCGTAATTGACAGTGCTGGTTCTCACGAAGAATTACTGGAAAAAGATGGGCTTTATAAGAAAATGTGGATGGCTCATATAGAATCCAAAGATGAATAACCAAGCCGGGTTCTTAGGGCGGAGCCCTAAGCCGTGCTGGGGAAAGAAAAGGGGATTGGGGAGAGGAAAACCCCCGCTTCGGAGTAGAGGGGTTGTCCTCTTCCATAGAGGTTTATATGTTTGAGACGTTAAGAAAATTTTTTAAGTTCTGCGATGAGGAAAACCGCAAGAAGTTCAAAGGTTCAATAATAGTCGGTATTTTCAATTCGCTTTTTATGGCATTAAGGATCGGAGCCGTCGCTGTAATGCTACGCGGCGTAATCGCGACTGCTATCGACGGAGCTCCGTTCGAAACTAATACAATATGGCTTTCCTTTGCGATTATGTGCGTAAGCATAATCGGCGGAATCATCACAAGAAAAGTCACTTCAATGTGGCAGTGCGAGGGCGGCTACAGGACGTGCGCGAAAAAACGAATAGAGATTGCCGAGCATCTTCGTTACTTGCCGATGGGATATTTTAACGAGAACAGCCTTGGCGAGATTACTTCCGTTACGACAAACACGATGGAAGCGCTCGGCGATGTTGCGACCCGCGCCGTAATGATGGTGTTCCAGGGGCTTTTGGACACTTCTCTTATCATCGTGATGCTTTTCTTCTTTGACTGGAGAATCGCGCTCGTGGCTCTTGCCAGTTTCGGCCTTTTTGAGTTCGTAAACCTTTTCATGCGGCTTGCGGTAAAGAATATTTCTTCTGACAAAATCCGCGACGATGCGGCTGAAATCGGGAAAGTTCTTGAGTACATTCAGGGAATTGCGGAAGTTAAGGCTTACAACCTTGTTGGAAAACGGCGAAAGGAGCTTGATACTGTAATTGACCGCCGCAAAAAGACGCTTGTTAAAATGGAAATGCGCTGCATTCCTGTCTCAAACATTCAGTCGCTCGTCGCGAAGCTGAGCGGTGTCGCTATGATGATTACATCGCTCAGTTTTTACCTTGGCGGCACAATGACGCTTGCGGACTGCAGCACGATGCTCGTTTGTTCTTTCATGCTTTTTAACGCTCTCGAAGCCGGCGGAAACTACTCTGCGCTACTTCGTGTAATAGACCTTAGCGTTGAAAAAGCAAACAAGATTCTTGCGCTTCCAACGATGAAAATTGCTGGCAAGGAAATTACGCCGAAAAGCCACGACATTGTGGCAAACAACATCGATTTTGCATACGACAAAAAGAAGATTATCGACGGCGTTTCGCTTTCAATACCGGAACATACGACGACCGCAATTGTAGGACCGAGTGGCGGCGGCAAGACGACATTCTGTCATCTGCTCGCCCGCTTCTGGGATGTGGACTCTGGCAAAGTAACGTTGGACAAGACCGATGTTCGCGAATACAGCATGGACAACCTTATGCAGAACTACAGCTTTGTTTTCCAGAACGTTTATCTTTTCCACGATACAATCGCGAACAACATACGCTTTGGCGAGCCTGACGCGCCTATGGAGCGCGTCATTGCCGCCGCCAAAAAGGCGTGCTGCCACGAGTTTATTTCCGCGCTTCCGAACGGCTACGACACTGTTATAGGCGAGGGCGGTGCATCACTTTCAGGCGGTGAGCGTCAGCGTATATCCATTGCACGCGCAATTATGAAAGATTCGCCTATCATCATACTGGACGAAGCGACAGCGAACGTAGACCCAGAGAATGAGCGCGACCTTATGACGGCTATTTCTGAGCTTACGAAAGAAAAAACTGTAATAATGATCGCTCACCGCCTAAAGACTGTTCGCAATGCTGACAATATCGTCGTTATAGACAAAGGTCGCATCGTTGAGCATGGTAAGCATGAAGAGCTTGTCGCGCTTGGCGGCATCTACGCAAAGTTTATCGACTCTCGCAAAGAAGCCGTCAGCTGGAAATTATGATGCACAAGTTTGCGGTTAGGTCGGTTTTCCCGACCGTCGCAAACTTGATGGCAAGACGCGGGAGCGGCTTGCGGCAAACTCGGTAAGTACAAGCAGCATGGACGCTGCTTGTACGACGCGCAAGGGCATGGAGCGGTGCGAAGCAGCCACCGCAGGCTGAACTTGTTTCTGCCGAGGAGGCCGGCCGTAGGTAAGCCGCGTAACGCCCGGTTTTGCCCGCTTCTGCGGGCAAAATGCGCCTTTAATTGCGGATACGAAATTGTACAAAACAGTTGAAAGAAAGAAGGATTTTTCATATATTTAAGTTAGCAGTAACTAACTTAAATAAGGAGAAACTTCTATGGGAACGACAATAATTCTATTAGTTTTGATTGTTGTGTGTGTTATTGCGTTGAGCAGTATAAAAAGACGCATAAAGTACGGTTCATCATGCTGTGGAACACATGATGCGCCGCCCGCGAAAATCCGCGTTCGCGACAAAAATGCCGCCCATTATCCATACGTTTATGAGCTTACTGTTGATGGAATGCACTGTTCAAATTGTGCCCGCCGCGTGGAAAACGCTCTAAACTCAAAGAGCGGCGTATGGGCTACAGTTAGATTGGAAAAAAAATCCGTACTTGTGCGGTCGAAAACCCCGTTTGAAAAGAAAGATTTTTCGGGGATTATAACTGGAGAAGGGTATACTTTACTGAATTTCTCAGTAAACAGTTAGTTGGGAGTATATTCATGATATGTTTGGCGTAGTAGAATTCCATGAGATGATTGAATGCATTTCAACTGCACTTGAAGAACGTGATAATTATACGGAAGGTCATTCTAGGCGGGTAAGCGATATGGTACTTGCCATTGCAAATAGGATGGGCTTTACGGAAGAGGAAACGCAGCTTTTCCATTTTTCGGCACATCTGCATGATATAGGGAAAATAGGAATACCAGATTCAATTCTAAGGAAACCCGGCAGACTTTCTGATGAAGAATTCTCTGTAATAAAGCAACACCCGGCTATAGGAGCCAGAATTCTTAGGAAAGCATCTGCTTTCGAGAGCCTCGCTGAGATTGTCCTTCATCATCACGAAAGATTTGACGGACTGGGATATCCTGACGGTATATCAGGCTATTCAATACCTGTAGGCTCAAGAATAATCGCAGTGTGTGACTCCATAGATGCGATGTTGACGACTCGAAGTTATCGGAATGCGTTTTCAGAAAAAAAATGCTTTGAAGAGATAAAAAAATGTTCTGGCACTCGCTACGATCCTGATATTGTTGATGTTACGGTCAAGTATTGGGATGAACTGATGGAAGTAGCGCGCTATAACTACTGATACGAAATAGCTTTTTGTAAGATAGAATTACAGTTATCGCTTTCGCTGATTTTTTTATACTGCGTGCTTCGTGTTTGTTGTGTAATTTTGGCGGTGATATGAGGGTTGTTTTGCAAAAAAAAGAAAAAAATCTTGTTTAATTTCTTGACCTAAGACGATTTTTTGTGTAAAAATCGTTAAATAAATATTTATCTTCCATGAGGGAGTAGCGGGCGTCTATTTTACGTGACAAGTCAACATACTGGTTTGAGATGCGTCTCATACCTGGCTTGTGTTAAATTGCGAGACTCATGATTTTAGGACGCTTACTATGGAATGGAATCTCATCTTTTTTGTAAACAGCATACTTCTCGGTGCAGGACTCGCGATGGATGCTTTTTCAGTTTCTCTTACAAACGGTCTTAACGAATCAAGAATGAAAAAAAGCCGCATGTGTTTTATTGCCGGCATTTATGCGTTTTTTCAGTTTGCAATGCCGATGATCGGGTGGGTCTGCATCCATACGATTGTTGAGCTGTTCTCGAAATTTGACAAACTGATACCGTGGATTGCGCTCGTGCTTCTCGTATATATCGGCGGCAAAATGATTTGGGAATCGTTTCATGGAGAAAGTGAAACGGATAATGAAAAAACTAAAAAACTAACGTTTTCAGTTCTTATGATTCAAGGAATTGCGACTTCAATAGATGCTCTTTCCGTAGGTTTTACTATCGCGGATTATGGTTTATTAATGGCTTTTACCGCTTCTCTAATTATAGCGGCAGTGACTTTTTTAATTTGCATGGCAGGTCTTGTTGTAGGGAAGAAAGCCGGTGCTCATTTGGGTAGCAAGGCTACTTTGTTTGGCGGAATAATTCTTGTTGGAATTGGAATCGAAATTTTTGTGAAAAGTCTGTTTTTTTAGATTCTTGCCGAGGAATGAATATAACGCCTATACTGAAATTATAAAAGTTTTGTCAGTTAATCGTGTTTTCCGCAATTCCCCGCATGGTTGCCACAATTACCGATATGATCTTCTCCATGACAATCTCCGTGCTCCTCTCCATGGTGATGATTACATGTTGCGTTCGGATTGTAAGAAAGAGTTCCCGCAATAAAAGCTGCTACTGCGTCATCGGTATTTCCGTCAGCTCCTGCATAAAGCTTTATGCCTGCTTCTTTGAGCGCATTCTGTGCCCCGCCGCCGATGCCGCCACAAATCAACGCATCTACCTGTGCGTTTTTCAAAAATCCTGCCAGAGCACCGTGTCCCTGTCCGTTTGTGTCTGTGACCTCTGTTTTTACGATTTTTCCGTCATCAATATCATAAATTTTAAATTCTTTTGTGTGCCCAAAATGCTGGAAAATATTTCCGTTTTCGTGTGTAACTGCAATTCTCATGATAGTTGCTCCTTTGTGTTTTAGTTTTACTGGAACGTTATTATCGCATACATGCCATTTCCCTCCGGAAATTACGAGCCTTTTTCCGTTCAAAAGGCAGTCAGCGACTTTCCGCCTCGCAGATTCGTAAACAGCTGTCACAGTTGTGCGCGAGACTTTCATCATTTTTGCGCATTCTTCCTGTGTCAAAAGGGAGTTATCCAAAAGCCTGATTGTTTCAAATTCATCAAGGCTCATGATAATGCTTTCGCCCGAAAAGTTTTCTTCTGGTGCAAAGCTGTAGAATTCTGGCAATGATGCTATTTCCCTGAAGCGGCATGGTCTTGGCATAATGTTCCCTGTTTTTGACTTATGTCAAAAACTTGATATAGAAAATGTAAAATAATTTCTGACTTATGTCAATTATCTTTTTTTTGTTTGGGGAAAAATTCGATATAAGAATTAAATGCATATCTTCTTGCGGATGTTTAGGGGCGTTGATTAATACGCGGTAAAAATGTTAAAAAAGATAATTAATCGATATGAAACTTAAAGGATTTTATTCATCCCTTGTCGCTATAGCGATTCCGATTTCCTTGCAAAGCCTTTTGCAAAACTTCGTGAACATGCTGGATACCGTTATGATCGGCAGGCTAGGAAGCGTAGAGATTGCTGCAGTTGGGCTTGGAAACCAGATTTTTTTTGTTCTCACAATGATTCTTTTTGGAATAACTTCCGGGGGCGGGGTTTTCATAGCACAATTCTGGGGTAAGAAAGATATTGGCGGAATAAGAAAATCTTTTGGACTGATGACCATAATCGCCACTATTGTAGCATTTGTTTTCACCTGTCTGTCGCTTTTCATCCCGTACAAGATGATAGGTTTATATTCTCCGGATCCACAAGTTGTCCAGGTAGGCGGAGATTATCTTCGTATCGTCTGTCTAAGTTATATCCCTACGGCAATAAGCTTTTCCATAACTCTGGCATTCAGAAGCACGGAAAGAGTAAAACTGCCTCTTGTCTGTACTTCAGTTTCTCTGCTCACGAATGCCGGTGCAAATTATCTTTTGATATTTACAGCAGGACTGGGTGTGAAAGGAGCCGCCATCGCGACGATTTTTTCGCGGGTAGTGGAGCTTTTTATACTTGTAATATGGTCATATACTCATAGATATGAAGTTTGCGGAAAACTGCATGACTTATTAGGATTTGACTGGAGTTTCGTCTTCAAATACATAAAAATCGCGCTTCCTGTTATAATTAACGAGACATTCTGGGGCGTTGGTACTTCAGTTTATAACGGCATTTTTGCTCATGCAGGAACGGACTCATTTACGGCGTACAGCATCACTGGAACAATAAGCCAGCTTACATGGGTTTTCTGCATGGGGTTTGGAAACGGAATAGGCGTGCTTATAGGCAAACGGATCGGAGAAAAGAAATTCGATGAGGCAAGGGCTTATGCGCTACGTTCCATGTGGTTCATGCCACTTATAGGTGCGTGTGTCGGTATTTTGCTGCTGCCTCTTTCTAAATTACTTCCGTTCCTGTTCAATGTGGAACCGGATATAATAAAAATGGCGACTTCCATATTGATGATTTTGATTTTTGCGTATCCGTTTAATTCATTCTGTATGGATTGGATTGTAGGTGTTTGCAGGGCTGGGGGAGATACTGTTTTCTCAGCCGCCGCCGAGTTGATCGTTCTTTGGGGAGTCGCAATTCCGCTCGGATATGTCGCGGCTTTTGTGCTTCATTTTTCTGCACCGATGATTTTTTTGTTTTTAACAAGTGAATCACTGGTTAAAGCTGTTGTAGGAGTGATACGAATTCTTAGCGGTAAATGGCTGCATGAAGTGACATAAGCTAATTGACGTGGTTATGCCGATTTTGGCGATTCTTATAGAGATTCTCAATTTTTAGAGGTGATTTTATGGCAAAAGTTCTTTTATTGAACGGCAGTCCGCATTCAAAGGGCTGCACGGCGGCGGCTCTTGACGAGATGATTAAAGTTTTTGCGGAAGAAGGTGTTGAGACGGAGTTGATTCAAGTTGGCAACAAGGATATTCGTGGTTGCGTTTCGTGCGAAAGCTGCTACAATACCGGAAAATGTGCTTTCAATGATCTTGTGAACGAAGTCGCTCTTAAGTTTGAGGCAGCGGATGGGCTTGTTGTCGGGAGCCCTGTTTATTATGCTTCTCCGAACGCTACGATTCTTGCTTTTCTGGACAGGCTTTTTTACAGTACGCATTTTCCGAAGCAGATGAAAGTCGGAGCCGCTGTCGTGAGTTGCCGTCGCGGTGGAAACACAGCTAGTTTTGATGTGCTTAACAAGTACTTTACGATAAGTTCAATGCCGGTCGCTTCCAGTTCATATTGGAACCAAGTTCATGGGTTCAGTGCTGATGATGTTCGAAAGGATCTGGAAGGTTTGCAGACAATGCGGAACCTTGCTCGTAATATGACGTTTTTGATAAGAGCGATTACTGATGCAAAGGAAAAATACGGTTTACCGAAACTGGATACAGGCGTTTTCACGAGCTTTCCAGATGGGAAATAGCGAACAGAATTAAGTGATAGGGGATGACATTGTGGATATTTCACAAAAGATTGTAAAGCTTACCGACAATATTTCGTATTTACCTGCAACTATGGAGCCTTTTTCATGCGATATCGGATTCGTAAAAACAAATGACTGCACTTGGATTTTTGACGTTGGGGTAGGAGATGATGCGGTACAGGCAATAAATGCTGTCGAAGGAAAAAAGAAAATCGTAATATCTCATTTTCATCCTGACCACATAAAAAACTTGCCGCTTGTCACTTACGATGAGCTTTATGTAAGCCGGAATACACGAAAATACACGGGTTGCGGAACTGTCCTTGAAACTGCCGCGGATTTTAATGGGGTGCGAGTTTTGCCTATGCCTTCAAGTCATGCGAAAGGTTGTCTTGTGCTCGTAGCGGGCGAATACGCTTTCCTGGGTGATGGTGCTTTCTGTACGATGAAAGAAGACAAACACGTTTACAACGTTCAGATTCTTGGGCAGATGGTGCCATTTTTGGATTCTCTCGATTGCAAGTATTTTTGCCTGAGTCATGAGCAGCTTTTTGTACAGCACAAGAGAGCTGTAATGGCTATTTATCATGAGATTTATTCTCGAAGGGAAAAACTGGAGCCGGGAAATTTTCTTATTAATGTGGACGATTATTTTTGAGCTTTATTGTGACACAAAAAAAGCTGGTCTGTAAAACAAACCAGCTTAATTTTCTTTTTATCGTAAATCATTGCGTCCGACACGGCTCGAACGTGCGACCTACGGATTCGAAGTCCGTTGCTCTATCCAGCTGAGCTACGAACGCATTAGATGGGTGCCTGGTGGGATTTGAACCCACGACAACCAGATCCACAATCTGGCGCTCTACCCCTGAACTACAGGCACCATGTATCATTACTTGGCAGATAATAGCAGAAAATAGCAAAATATGTCAAGTGCGCATATCTTGTGAAATGAGGTGTATATGCTTGATTAGAGCGTTTATTTTACACTTCTTCTCCTGCTACTTGCTCTGTTCCGGTCGGAAACAAGCACAAATCCTGAATCTTGATGGTGTATGTAGTATTCATCGCAACGCGTGGCTTATCTTCACTAACGAGCGGAACATCGAAATTGTATGATATTGTGTCGAATCCTTTGCACGAAACTTCTACCGTAAAATGGAACTGCTTGTTTTCGCCAGGTTTTTCGGCTTTGACAGGTTTCACCCAGAAAGAGAACGTGCCTTTTGTAAGCTTTGTCGTGATACACGGATTCTGCCATGTGTAATCCATCATAACCGCAGGGTTAGATTCATATTTAAGGATAACTGTTGCATCTGAAAGCGGTTCGAATGTCGTTCCGTCATATACAGAGCCTATGAAAGCCGGGAAATTGTAGAATGATCCGTATTCAAGGGTTTTGTTATCCTTTGGCTTATCATGATATGACCGTCTTGTGTTGCTTACGGCATGCATTCCTTCCACAACGAGAGAATCTATATCAATTAAAAGCTGTTTGTTATCAGAAGATACGGCATGGTTGACGCCACGCCCAGAAACGACATATTTAGGCGGAATCCTATTAAGGACATAACTGGTCGTATCAAGCCTGCAATGTTCGCATGAGCATGTAAGCCATGTGGCATTCAATTCATTTACTTGATTATACATCTGGTCAACTCGCTCAAAAACCAGTTCTTCCATAATATTATGAACTTTCACAATTTTCCTCCACAATGTATTTTCAGAGTTGCAAGAGATTTGCAGAAGCTCAGAAGCGGATAAGCATCGAAACTCCCTTCGCTAAAATAATTATATACCCATATTTCTTAATCATCAATTAATTTCGTTTATTTCTATCTGAAATACAGATGATAAAAGGGAAAATATTCAGAAAAGTTAGTTTTTCTTCGATGTTTGCTGTCCTGATGAAGTTTTTTTTGGTTGGAATGTAAAAATTTCAAGTTTATCGTGGAAGATTGCAGATTACCGAGGGTGATATTAGAAAACCAGTTTCTAGCGGAGAAAATTCCGCATAGTTCCTGCATTGTGAGAATCTTAATCTTATGATAAAATAACATCATGGGTCTGGGTTCAAGGCAGAATATCAGAAATTTCCTCATCATTTTCGCGTATGTACTTTTAGTTTGCGCATTTTTTTCATGTTCGCCACAATCTGATCAGCGTTCTACAAGAGCAGAAATTGCCGAAGAAACTCATACTCTGAAAAAAGAGACTGAGTTTCGAAGACAGACTTTGCAATGGACAGAAACGCTACGGCAAGAAGAGGATGAGGCAAATACAATACAGGAAAATGAGCCTTCCATGTTTTTTTCAGACAAGCTCCGCTTGATGACAGGTGTTCAAGAAAAAAACATCTATCCTAGTTTGCCAGATTTAGGCTCAATGGATATTTCATCGATGTCATCGGCTTTGTATACTAAGCTTACGACTTTTCTTACCGGATTAAAAAACAAGAGCATTAAGAGTGATGATTCTGCTTTCTCGGAAAAATATTTAGGCGTGATTTTTTTGTACGAGCTTGGATTCTATCCTGATATATCTTCATGGTACATAGGAACTCCTTTCATATCTGTAAATAATGGTTATGGGGTAGAAGATGTGTATGAGATACCTGTTTTTATGATAAGTAAAAGCGGAAAGTTCAAATGCTGGATATCGATAGATGCGGCAAAGGCAGCGCAGAATGAATTCCTTATAAAACAAATTGTTCTTGGAGATTTGTTGTGAGCAGCTCTATTATCGGGATCGAAAGAGATATAATAATTGAGGAGTTGTGCGATTCCGGATCTGATCTTATTGTGCAGCTTCCTACATTGAAAAATATCGTTTTCAAAAAAAACAAATATCAGGTTTTAAAACAAGGAATAATATTTATTCCGGTTTCAAGCGCATCTGACACTTTTCTCCCTGATGAGACTGTGAAACTTTGCTTTTTTTACAGAGGTCGCGGCATTTTTTTTCAAAGCAACGTTAAGCAGCTGAAAAATGGGTTTGCATTCATTATTCCTAAAATTCTTTATAAGCAGCCGGAAGATAAACGGAAAGACAACAGGGGAGTGTATGCGAAAATCTTCTTTTCAGGAAAAATAAAAAACGGACAAGCTGTCGATGCTGTGGAGGATCTTTTTTATCCATTGTTTAAGAACAATTTGTGGTGCTATTTCCCTGAAAAAGAAGTCGCTGCCTGTAAAGAAGATTTTTTCTCTATAGCTGATTTGGTAATGGGAAATGTTCCTGATGATATAAACAAAATGCTCCAGTATTATCATAAGATATTGTATCTGCCGGAACATAAACTGCCAGAAAAAAACTATTTTGCGTTTGACGCTTCGATTACCGAGAATGATGTTAAAATATACAGAACTATAGCCCCAATACCTTTGAAGACAGAGCTTGAAAGGCTCCCGTATGGCGCTTATATTCCGCTTTCCGAGACTCCAGAGCTACCTGCTCATTCTGTTTTTGCAATCGATTCTACAGTACCTGTAACTCCGTTGGAAATTTCGGATTCAGTGGCGATGTTGCCCGTATGCCGTTATCTGGAAGCTTCTGTCGTCGATGTTCCTCACGATATCCAAGGCAGAGTTTTACCGATGAAAATACTTTTTATAAATGAAACGCAGATTATTTTTGGCGCAACAGAAGAGCAGATGATTCTAAAAATGGGAATGGAATATCCTATGTCAATTTTTGTACCGCTTGTAGCTGTTGTGCGCGAGGTTTTTGTAACGGCGACCGTGACTAGGCTTTATACAGGGAAAAAAGGTGAGATATGTGCTGTTCTCCGATACAATGTAATCCGCGAGGAAGACAGAAGATTTTTTTATGAGAAATATTACGGAACGAGGTTTTTATGAGCCAGCAGGATAATAGTCAGCAAAATGCGACCGGGCAAGGCGCAAAGCCACACAATAATAAGTCGCAGAATTTGAACGCACAGCAAAAAGAGTTTTTCGATTTTTTTGAGGGAAAAACAGGTTTCCGCCCGGAAAAAATGGAGCTTGTTTCTGTGTCAGGAACTCGTTCGTCTTTGAAAACGCTAGGACTTGAGCTTCCCACTTTCCAAAAAGATTTATGGGGGTTGCTCTTGTATTGTGGCGAGAAGCTGTTCTTCTATATACATCCAACGGAATACAGTTACATGGGATTAGTACGCAAAGGTTCTTCTGATGAAATGAAAATAGAAGAACAGCTTGTCTGCTTTTCTGACTTTGCAAGTTTCTCTGTTTCTGTTCCGATGCCACGCTTTCACATTTTGAAGTTCTTCAGCAACAACCACATTCTTACTGTCTCGGTTACGAAGCAGACTGTTACCGGTGAAACAGAAACGGCTGTAATCCAGATGCAGTCGCTTACAAAAGCGTCGGTTCTGCAGCAGAAATTACAGCCGTTTGTGCGGTAGTGTTATTGTCAATCTTAAAATCATATTTTTTCGGGCATACGCTCCATTGTCCTGTTGAACTGTTAGTGCGCGGAGCAAGGTGTTTGACTCGCAACCTACGAGCAACGCATTACCATTTCTTTGCTCGTCGGTATGCTCGCACAGCGCAATACAGTTCACAGACCAATTTCGCTATGCCCTAAAAAGATATTCTGTCGGCAATGTCGCTAAGACACCGCACGACACGCTGGTAAAAAATTATCTCTTAATCACATCAAATCCGCAGAACGGGCGAAGTGCCTCAGGAACTGTGATAGAGCCGTCCTCGTTCTGGTAGTTCTCGATAACTGCCACCATTGCGCGCGAAACTGCTACTGCCGTTCCGTTGAGCATGTGAACGTACTTGTTCTTTCCGTCGTCGTCCTTGTAGCGAACATTAAGGCGGCGTGACTGGAAATCCGTACAGTTCGATGTACTTGTTACTTCTCCGTATTCTCCGCCGTTGCGTCCAGGCATCCATGCTTCAAGATCCCACTTGCGGTAAGCTGGTGCACCAAGGTCGCCCGTGCATGTGTCTACTACACGGAACGGCAGCCCAAGACCCGTGAAAATCTCTTCCTCAATAAGACGGAGCTGCTCATGAAGAGCATCGCTTTCTTCCGGCAAGCAGTACACGAACATCTCAAGCTTTGTGAACTGGTGAACCCTGTACAAGCCCTTTGAGAACTGACCTGCAGCGCCTGCTTCACGGCGGAAACAGTGAGAAAGACCGCAGTATTTAAGCGGAAGCTTTGACTTATCAAGAGTCTCGCCTGAATGGTAACCGCCAAGCGTAATTTCTGCTGTTGCAACAAGACATGTTCCTTCTTCCTCAATGCAGTACACGTTAGACTCGTTTCCGCGCGGATTGAATCCAATACCCTGCAGAATCTCTGCTTTTGCAACATCCGGCGTGATGAACGGAGTGAATCCGTGTTTGCGCAGAATGTTGAGCGCGTACATTACCATAGCCTGCTCAAGAAAAACAGCCTCGTTCTTAAGGTAATAGAACTTAGGACCGGCAACTTTCGTAGCCTCGTCAAAGTCAATAAGATCAAGGTCCTGCATAAGCTGAACGTGGTCTTTCGGCTCAAAATCGAACTTTCTAGGACTTCCGACCTTCTTCACCTCAAGGTTCTCTGTATCAACTTTTCCGACCGGGGCATCCGGGTGAGCCATGTTAGGAATCTGGCGTCCGGCTGTATCAAGTTCAGCTTCTGTCTCTGCAAGCTCTTTCTCGGAAGCAGCGATTTTCTCCTTAAGAGCCTTTCCTTCTTCTATAAGACGTTTTCGCTCGTCATCCGGGACTTTTCCCTTCATGGATTTTGCGTTTTCGTTACGTTTTGTCTGAAGCTCCTGCAAAGCAGTAACAAGCTCCGTGCGTTTGTTGTAAAGGCGCACAACCTCATCTGCGTCGGCAGTCATGTTGCGGTTTTTTATGTTTGCCTTGACCGCATCAAGGTTATCCTTAATAAACTTATAGTCTAACATAATGTATGTATAATAATCATATAAAGATTTTTGTTCAAGTTGTGCTGATTAAGTGCTGATTACGGGGATTTTGCACAAAACATGCATTTGCACCTAAGTCCGCATGGAAATGATGCTGCGATGAGAGTTCTAAAAATCTGGATTTTTTGACAATGTATTCGTTGAAATCTCAACTAATCCGTGCTAAAATGATACTATGAAAACAAAAACGTTGCTGGACATAAAAGTAATAGCTTTAATTGTATTTTTATTATGCGCACTTTTTACAACTTTTTCTTGTAGTAATTTATTTTCTGACGTTACAACAAGTTCTGTTTCATCTGGCGAAACTAAAACACCCGCTGGCGAAGTCAACAGAACCATAACGGTTACAGGCACAATCCGTAACCCATACGAGCAGCCCAGGAACCAAAGCCGCTCAGCTTTGCCGTCGTACGATTATCCCGACACCGACAAACAGTATGTCGTAACGGCGACTGCACCTGGAGTTTCCGGCACTGTCAGCGGAACCGCGGACACAACGAACAACACTTTCTCCATACCGCTTGAGCTCGGCAAAATCTGGACAATAAAAGTAGAGCTGCAGAAAAAAGAGACCGGCGACAGCGACTACGTTAAGGTGATGGAGGGCTCCTATACGTTTCCCGCCGCACTCACGGAAGTAAATACAGAAATCTCCATTGAGATAAATCCATGCATTACTGCAGGCAAAACAGGAGCAATCGCTCTGTATTTCGCTCCGGCTGAAGGGCTTTATGACACGGTTTCCGTGGAGATCGGGAACGTGGCTCAGAGGACGGCATGGAACACCGCCTCCCCGTCAGTGAATGCAGGCGGCATCAGCGCGTCAAGCATCAAGAGTGGCGTTTACTCGGTCGTGATAAACTTTTACAAGGACGACATCCTCGTTTACTCCACGCTGCAGGAAATAAACGTTTTCGACGACATGACGACAAACCGCTGGATTGACGGCGGCACGCAGAACACCCCGATAAGCGGAGGAAACTTCGTCCTTACGGAGAGCCTGATAAATTATTTCAAGTACACGAATTACTTTGTTGCGTCAGCGACAAATACCCCGGCCGGAAACAACGGCAACAGCGGCTCTCCCTACGCACCGCTCGCGACCATAAGCGAGGCA
>JAIKVO010000005.1 GCA_024685655.1 Treponemataceae bacterium | reverse complement strand
GTTAGCAAAAGAAAAAAGACCTTGCAATGCAGCGGAAACAACACCGTATTTCGTAGGATAAACTGCACCAAGATGAAAAGCAGATCCGAACCTAGGACCCTCGCCTTTTAGTCCTATAAGAGCCGTGTATCCGGCATCGAGAGTGAATCTTTCCTCTTCTGCAGTAAGAGACGGATTGACCGCTCCGTTCGCGGCCGTAACATCCGTAAGCGCACCGCCAACAACAGAAATGCCATCAGAAAGCAATTCCGGATTGCCCAAAAGATAGAACATCTCGCCGCCGGCAGATGGATTATAAGCATATAGACAACTACACAGCAACAGGCACAACAAAGCCTGCGGCAGTTTTTTCATAGAAAACCTCCGCCAGTTTTTCGTGCATACACGCCTGTCGCCGCACGAATAAAAAGCTGACAAATTACAGCAAAGTCAAAGCACGCTTAGTTTGATGCCTTGACTCTGCTGTATTTTTGAACTAACCAAGTTTCTGAACAAGTTCCTGCTGTAAAGTTAACACTTTTGTCGGGCATCCGGTTACACATTCTCCGCAAGCGATACATTTTGTGTAATCGACAGAGGGAATTCCACCCACAAGCTTAATTGCGCCCTGCTTGCATGTGCGCTCGCACTTGCCGCATTTAATACAACCAGCCTTGCACTGCTTAAGAATTACAGTTTTATTAGGATTCCTGTTAGAGCAAAGAGCAATTGAGCCTTTGCGCTCGGCAGGAACTTTCTGTATAAGCTGCTGCGGACATGCTTTTGCGCACGCGCCACACCCCGTACAAAGCTCGTAGTCAACATGAGGAAGTCCGTCTTCGCCAATCTTTATTGCATTGAAACTGCATGCGGCAACGCAATCACCAAAGCCAACACATCCCCATGCGCACATTTTTGTTCCGTTAATTCCAAGCGTCTTGGCAGCGGCGCAAGTCTTTACACCGTTGTAAAAGCCCTTCATCTGTGCGTGCTCCTTGCTTCCGCGGCAAGCAAGAACAGCCGCATACTTCACAGGAGAAACTTCAACACCCAAAACTGCGCCAACTTTCTTTGCGACTTCAGCGCCGCCTGCAGAACAGCCGTCAGCAGGAGCTTTTCCGGCCGCACAAGCAGCCGCAAAGCCGTCACAGCCCGGATATCCGCAGCCACCGCAGTTTGCGCCAGGCAGACATTCACGGATTTTGTCAGCCGTAGGATCTGTCGGCACATAGAACATTTTCTTAAAAAAGCCGAGCAAAAAGCCAAGCACAAAAGCTATTCCAGCAGAAACAGCGAGCGTAAGCAAAATAGTATTCATATTCAGATTCCACCTATTTTATAAGCCCGGCGAATCCGCCGAAAGCAAGTGAAAGAAGTCCTGCCGACACAAAAAGAATAGGAGTTCCCTTTACGAAATTCGGAACAGGAGCTGACTTAAGTCTTGCACGAATGCCAGACATAAGAACCATAGACATAAGGAAGCCACAAGCCGTTCCGAGCGCGTACACAATGGACTCAATGAAATTGTAGCCATAGCTGATGCTGTTCAGCGTTACCGCAAGAATAGCACAGTTCGTCGTGATAAGCGCGAGGTAAACACCCATTGAGCTGTACAGTGCAGGCGCGGACTTCTTAAGATAGAACTCAACGAGCTGTACGAGTGCCGCAATAACGAGGATGAAGACAAGAGTCTCAAGGAACTCCAATCCGAGTGGCTGCAGCACAAAATGATACAGCGGCCAAGTAACAGCAGTCGCAAGAACCATTACGAACGATGTCGCGACACCCATTCCGGTTGCTTTTCCAGTATCCGATGTCATTCCGATAAACGGACACAGCGCAAGGAACTGAATAAGTATTACGTTATCAACAAGCCATGATTTTATAAAAATCTTAAGTAAATCATTCATTTTGCAGCTTCTCCGTTATTCTGAGCGACAGTTTTCTTTGATTTCTGAGCCAAAGCACGGTTGGCGCGGACATTTTTCAACGCTTTTGTAACGGCGATAAACATACCGAAAACAAAGAATCCGCCCGGTGCGCGTGCAAAGAAAGTGATTACGGAATCTTCCGGGATTACCTGAAGCCCGAAGAAAACACCGGAGCCAAGAAACTCGCGGACAAGCGATATTCCGCAAAGAACCCAAAGATAGCCGAATCCCATGCCGAGCGCGTCACACGCTGATTCAAGCGGACCATGCTTGGACGCAAAAGACTCGACGCGTCCCATGATGATACAGTTGACAACGATAAGCGGGATGAAAACACCCATCGCTTCGGAAAGCGAAGGCAAGTACGCCTGCATCAAAAGGTCAACAATCGTCGTGAAAGACGCAATTACGATAATGAATATCGGAATACGTATCGAATCAGGAATGAGCTTCCTGAAAATGCTGATGATAATCTCGCTCATCAAAAGAACGAATGTCATTGCGAGTCCCATTCCAAGTCCGTTCGTTACTTTCGTCGTAACGGCAAGAGAAGAACAAAGACCTATCATTATTACGAGCAGAGGATTCTCTTTCAAAAGACCATTTACAAATATATTCCAGTATTTTTTCATTCTGCCCCTCCAATTGACTCAAAATAGCCGAGTCCTGCTACGGACGCTTCTTTCATTATAGCGGCAAAACCGTTTGTCGTGATTGATGCACCGGAGATAGCGTCAAAATCAACTTTAGGAACAAATTCACTTGTAGCTGATTTTCCAGCAAACTGCGTATAAAACTGAGGCTCGGTAGCTCTCTGTCCAAATCCTGGGGTGTCGCTTATCTCAAGAATCTTTACCCCTGAAATCACTTTCTTTCCGTCTATACCGACAATAACAGTTGCCTTGTCGTATGTCGGGCCAGTTACCTGAACGACTACACCGACAACTTTATCGGCTTTTATGACGGAGAAAATTCCGTCAATAGTGACAGCAGATGATGAAGTATATTCATAATCAGCGACAGGCTTGAAAGAATCAGCGTCACTGAAAACATCCCTAAAACCGCCGTACAATTTTTCTTCTTTTACAGCCGCAATTGTCGGAGCCGTTACGTTATTTACGAGCGCAAGTGCTACACAAGCCACGGCTGCAAAAGCGGCAAGAACAAAACCAAGTTTGAGCATTTCTTTCATCATTTGCCTTCCTTTGCGGCCTTTTTCTTGCCGTATCCGTATTTGCGTGGGACTATGCGGTTAAGGAACGGAACAAGCACGTTCATTATGAGGATACTGAACATAACGCCTTCCGGGAATCCGCCGAAGTTGCGGATAAGGAACGTTATCAAACCGCATCCGGCTCCGAAAAGTACGCGTCCCCAAGGTGTTACAGGGCTTGTAGCATAGTCAGTTATCATAAAGACAGCACCGAACAAAAGTCCGCCTGTCATAACCGAAGCAAGTACGTCACCGCCGGCTATCAATGTGCAGAGCGCAACGGTCGCAACCATTGAAAGCGGAAGCCGCCAGTCAATGATGCGCATTGCAATAAGGAACAAGCACGCAAGCAGTATAAGGAGCACAGAAGACTCACCGATACAACCGGCTCTGTTTCCTAAGAAAAAGCTCATATAGTCCGTACCATGCGAAACGAGTGGGGTCGCGCCCGAAACAGCGTCAGCAAACGGTGTTGACCAAGTTGTCATGGCTATAGGGAAACTGACGAACATAAAAGCGCGGCCTGTAAGCGCGGGGTTAAACACGTTCGCACCGATACCGCCAAAAAATCCCTTCGCAACGACAATCGCGAAGAATGCTCCCAAAATTACCATCCAGAACGGAATTGCCGGCGGCATCACGAGCGCAAGAAGAAGTCCTGTAACGACACAAGAAAGGTCGCCTACTCGGACTGTCTGTTTTGTAAGCTTTTGGAAAACAAACTCGAATACGACGCAAGAGGCGACAGAGACGAGAATCGTAATAAGCGCACTCAGTCCGTACAGAACAATACCGTACACGCAAAGAGGCATGAGCGATATAATCACCGCGAGCATTATCTTTGCCGTGCTCCAGTTATCCGCAAAATGAGGGCTGGACGAGATATTTATTTCATTCACATCAGATGGAGCTGCCATTATTTATCTCCTTTTGAAGCATCAGCTTTCGTAGGCTGTGCGGATGCCGCATTTGCCGCGCCCGCCGCACTACTAGCCGCAGACTTAGCTTTTGCCGCTTCCGCAGCTGCTTTTGCTTTCGCTGCCTCTGCGCGGACAATGTTCTTTCCAACGCGGAACCGCTGAACAAGCTTTACGTGCGCCGGGCAAACCCATGCACATGAACCGCACTCCACGCAGTCCATAAGGCCGAATTTCTTCGCTTCATTAATATTTCCGGCTGCCAAAGCCCTGTTCATAAGGACAGGCGTAAGAGCACACGGACACGCCTTAAGGCAACGTCCGCAACCGATACACGGATTCTCTTCATAAGCAGGAGCTTCCTTAGCTGTCAGGAAAAGAACACCGGAAGTGTTCTTCTGAACAGGGAAGTTCGCGTTAATCATGGCGAATCCCATCATCGGACCACCGGAGATTATCTTAGCGACCCCAGGCTTAAGCTGAATAACTTCAGGAATAAGGTCACCGACGAGCGTTCCTACAGGAACCTTAAGGTTGCACGGATTCTCGCAGCTTAGGCCAGAAACAGTGAAACTTCTGTCAATCAAAGGCTTGCCCTCACGGAAAGCTTCTGAAATAGCGACAAGCGTACCAACGTTGTCAACAACGCAACCAGCATCAGCAGGAAGCCCACCAGCAGGAATCTCGCGACCAACGGCAGCCTGAATAAGGCTTTTCTCACCGCCCTGCGGATACTTTGTCTTGCAGACAGTCACACCAAGCTTGTCTTTCATGGCATGTTTGTCTATCGCACCAGAAAGAACCTCGACCAAATCGAGCTTGTTGTCCTCCAGAACGATAATACCTGATTCAGCACCAGTTATCTTTACGGTTATAGCAAGACCGTCCACAACTTTGTCGGCGGACTCAAGCATCGTCCTGTAGTCTACGGTAAGATACGGCTCGCACTCGGCGGCATTCGCAAGAACACAGTCTATTTTTTTGCCAGCCGGAGGATTAAGCTTAACGTGAGTCGGGAAAGCCGCCCCGCCCATACCGACAATTCCGGCCTCTCTGACACGGGCAAGAGCCTCTTCTTTCGTACAAGCAAATGGATCAAGCGGCGCAAGATACGCTGTCTTGTCGGAACCGTCAGACTCAATCACAATGCACGGAGCCTCGATATTAGCCGTTACAAGTCTGTTCTCAATCTTTTTCACAGTACCAGATACTGACGCATGAACAGGCGCAGACATAAACGCATCGGAGCGGGCAATAACCTGCCCCCTGACCACATAATCTCCCGGATTAACAAGGCTCTGGTTCGGAGCACCGCCCTGTGTCACAGGAATACACACTGACTTTGTAGAAGGGAATGCACACTCAATTTTCTTGTCTTTTGAGAGTTCCTTCATTTCCGGCGGATGAATGCCGCCCTTAAAAGTGAATTTTCTCATACTAACCTATTTTATGAATTAACATAAAAAAGGCAAGTTTTTTTCCCTGTATTTGCGAAAAATTTATCGAATTATTTTTTTAATTCTTGTATAATACACACATGACATACGGCGAAAAAGCAAAAGACAATTTCCTCAACGGCTACACGTGCGCGCAGGCTGTGCTTGCCGCGTTCCAGGACGAAAAATGGTTCAAAGAAAGCGGACTTTCCGTTGAAACCGCGATGAAACTCGCCTCTTCTTTCGGAGGCGGCATGGGACGACTCCGCGAAGTCTGCGGCACCGTAAGCGGGATGTTCATGGCGTTCGGCATTGCGCACGGTTTTTCCGCGCCGCCGGAGTCACAGGACGCAAAAACGGAGCACTACAAGTGCATTCAGGAGCTTGCCGCCATCTTCAAAGCGGAAAACGGCTCCATAGTATGCAGGGAGCTGCTCGCGGGAACCGACA
>JAIKVO010000292.1 GCA_024685655.1 Treponemataceae bacterium | reverse complement strand
TCTTTATTTTATAGCTCATAATCTTGGTGTTTGCATTGTAGGTGTATTCATACACATCACGTAACGTCCATTGACTATTCGAAGTACCCCAACGCTCATAGGTACCATCCGTTTTGAACACGTATTTTGTAGAACTCCTTTGATACGTGTTTCCTTTGAACGGGTCTGTTCCTACGCTTGCAGGCAAACCGTTTGTAGCTGTACCCGCCGTTCCGCCTGAAGATGCGGACGATGCTCCGCTGACACCTGTTTCAGTTTCTGTGTTCTTGCAACCAATAAAAAAAGCAACAAAAAGAATCAAGAACAGATAGATGAGAAACTTTTTCATAATACTTCCTCCTGTTTCCCGAATTTTATTCGGTAAAATATAACTATAATTCGGAGTATATACTACATATAGTTACAAAACAACTGTTAAAAGTTATAATTTACTAAAATACATCGGTTAATCAGCAACATGTTTTATTCTTTAATGATGGTATGACAACAACGGACGAAATTATAAAAACCTATGCCGCGAATATAAAAAAAATAAGACTTCAAAAGCACGTTACACAGGCATTCATTGCAGAAAAAATTGGAATTACAGACAAATATTGGAGCGATATTGAGACAGGCAGAAAACCATGTTCCCTCGACACTCTTGTCTCTATCGCGAATGCTCTTGAAGTAGAGCCTTACGAACTTCTTCTACCGGAAAATAAGGTTGTAAGCTACGACAGCCGCCGTACAAAAATTGTGATGAAAACGCTAAAAGACAGCTTCAGCGAAATGATAGATACTCTAGGCACTTTCTTAGACGACAAAAAGTAAAAAAGTCGTGATAATTGAGGAAAGTAGGGTTTTAGGGCTTACGCTACGAGCACAGCTCTCCGCAAGAGTCGCTCCCTAAGAGGCGGCTGCCCCTCTTTATTCTCCATTGTCTTTATACGCCAAAAACACTATAATGTGAAAATGTTCCGTATTTACACAGAAAGAAAGCATGGTTTTGAAAACGAAGCCCGTCAGATTCTGTCTGAGATTAAGGGTTTCCTTGGTGTTGAGGGCGTTACCGGTGTCCGCTACCTTAACCGGTATGATATTGAGAATATCAACGACGAGACGGCAAAAGCTGCCGCCATCCGTATTTTTTCAGAACCGCAGAGCGATATCTGTTATTTTACGCACATTCCGCTCAACGAGGGCGATACGATAATCGCGTGGGAGTATTTGCCGGGTCAGTACGATCAGCGCGCAGACTCCGCAACGCAGTGTCTTTCAATTCTTATGTCGGGGCTTGAATCTGCCAGTTCTGGTGCGGGTTCCGATGAAAAGCCAGTCGTGCGCTGTGCAAAGCTCGTTATCCTTTCTGGCGACGTGAAAGAAGCCGATGTTGAGCGCATCAAACGTTACCTTATAAATCCTGTAGATTCACAGCTTGCAAAACTTGATATACCGCAGACTCTTAAACTTCACACGGATGTTCCAGGCGACATTCCTGTTTTTGATGGGTTCAATGACCTTGATGAAGCTGGTCTTTCCGCGCTGCGCGACAAGATGGGGCTAGCGATGGATATGGCGGACATCGCATTTTTGCAGCAGTACTTTAAGAAAGAGGGAAGAAACCCGACGGAGACGGAAATCCGCGTTCTTGATACATACTGGTCTGACCATTGCCGCCACACAACGTTCAACACTGTTCTTGACGGAATAGATATTGAGGATGGCGAACTTTCTGACCCGATAAAGAAGTCTCTCGGCGAATACCGCGATATGCGTAACGAGCTTTATGCGGAACGTGCGAAAAACGGAGCAAAACCTGAAACGCTGATGGATATGGCGTGCATCGGGGCGAAATATCTTAAAAAGCACGGAAAACTTGATGACATTGAGCTTTCAGAAGAAATAAACGCATGCTCAATTTTTATTGATGTTGATGTAATGGATACGTCCGCGGATGGCGCGAGTTATTCCGGTTCTGGCGCAGATGGTGCGAAAAAAACTGAGAAATGGCTTCTCCAGTTCAAAAACGAGACTCACAACCACCCGACGGAAATTGAGCCTTTTGGTGGTGCCGCAACCTGTATCGGAGGTGCGATACGCGACCCGCTTTCTGGCCGCGCTTGGGTTTACCAGTCGCTTCGTGTAACAGGAGCCGCTGACCCAACAAAGCCGCTTGACCAGACGCGCGAAGGCAAACTTCCGCAGAAAAAGCTTACCCGCGAAGCCGCTCAGGGCTTCAGTTCATACGGAAACCAGATTGGTCTTACTACAGGTCAGGTTGCGGAGATTTATCATCCGGGCTTCGAGGCAAAACGCATGGAGCTTGGTGCAGTTATAGCGGCTGTTCCGGCTGACGTTGTGAAACGCGAAGAGCCGGAAGCCGGAGACGTTGTAGTTCTTGTCGGCGGCGGCACAGGACGCGACGGTATTGGTGGCGCGACAGGCTCTTCAAAGGCGCACACAGTTAAGTCAGTTACGACAGCGGCTGCCGAAGTGCAGAAAGGAAACGCCGTTGAAGAACGCAAGATTCAGCGTCTTTTCAGGAACCGCGATGTAAGCAGAATGATTCGCCGTTGCAACGACTTTGGTGCTGGTGGCGTTTCCGTAGCTGTTGGTGAACTTGCGCCCGGTCTTGATATAAACCTTGATGCAGTTCCAAAGAAGTACGAAGGTCTTAACGGTACGGAACTTGCTATTTCCGAAAGTCAGGAGCGCATGGCGATTGTTGTGCGCGCGAAGGATGCGGATGCTCTTATAGCAGCTGCCGCCGCCGAAAACCTTAATGCCGTTATTATTGCTAAAGTTACCGATACGAACCGCCTTGTTATGAAATGGCGTGGTAAGACAATCGTTGACATAGACAGAGCTTTCCTTGATACAGCAGGCGCAAGCCGGAACGCAAAGGCTTCCGTAAGCTCCGTGAAAAAAGCAGAGTCTCCACTTTGTGCGCCACTTCCGGGAGTTGCCGCAGTTTTGGAAAAAGCTGTTGCAAGCGGATGCTGCGCAGACGCGGACAGCACAAAAACAGGCGCAAGTGCCGCATCTTGTACAAACTCTAGCAGCGCAACTCCTACCCCGCTTGAAACTGCATGGATCACG
>JAIKVO010000270.1 GCA_024685655.1 Treponemataceae bacterium | reverse complement strand
CATATCTAGTACATAGCGGCGTTTTTCTTTTGGAAATGAAAGGTCTTCTTTAACCTTGAATGTCTTGTTTTTGTCCCAATAAGCCTGCCATTTAGGCTCAATTGTCTCGAATGGGTATTTTGCCATTTTTTCACCGCCTTTAAACTAAATACGGTTGGTCAAGGCACACTACGCTCAAGGCCTTGACTCAACCGTTTTGACGCTTGACAACAATTATCAAGCGTCAATAACAACGGAGCTCTTAACAAGGCTCAAGTGCTGAACCTTGTTTTCGCTTCGTATATTTTACATTAAGACTCGATTCGTTGTCTTAATAGTATTAATCGTACAAATCACCTAATTCGCCATACAGCTCTTCGTAGTACGCATCCCAGTCATAATCATCGTAGTCGTCGTAGTCGTAATCGTCCCAATCATAATCACCATATGCGTCATAAAGGTCGCTGTAAGCATCATACAAGTCGCCGTACGCATCGCCGTACAAGTCATCATAAACGTCGCCATATGCATCATACAAATCGCCGCACGCATCGCCGTACAAGTCACCATAAACGTCGCCATATGCATCATACAAGTCATCGTAAGCGTTCAGAGCGTCAGAGTTTGCTCCGTATGCGTCAGATGTGCTCTTTTTTGTAGATGAAGAAGCTGCGTTTGAAAGCTTAAGAGCCGCAGCTGAATAGCGGTTTGTAAGCTGAGAATATCTCAAAATGTCATTTGTTGACCATTTTGTCGTGTCCAGCTTGTTGTACTGCGTAACAAAATCTGTGTATGATTTAAGAAACTTTGAGTAGCTTCCTATGTCCTGTTTTTCAGCTGCTTTTTCAACGCTTACAACAAATTCTTCGTAAGAGTCAAGAAACTGTTTTGCGCTTGTCTGTGCAAAAAGACCAACCATACAAAGTGCCAAGAGCACGCAAACAAGTGAAATAATCTTTGTTTTCATGAAAAACCTCCATAATGAAAACTCGTTGTAATTTCTGAGCTTGTCAAAAATTACTGTATTTTGTCATAAAAATCCTTTCTAAATGCTATATCTGGAAAACTCCTCTCATAAAAAGCTATAGCATCTATAAGATTTTGATTTTTATTCACATAATCATTCCACGTTTTTTTGACAGCCTCAGTCTCGTTTTCGTAGTAATTACAGTTCCAGTTTATGTCGTCAAGAACGGAAATAATCCGATACGAATACAACCACTGCGCTCTACAAAAAGCTGCAAGACCGCCAGTCAAAAACAACGCATCTTCCCTGTCTAGCGAAACGATATATCGAAGCCATTCAAGAAGAATATCCTTATCACTATCCGTAGGGAAAAAGTCCAGAAGATTGTAAGTAAGAGAACGCAATTCAGAACAGCTCTCAAAAAGTTCCGTCACAATCTGCTGGTCTGTTTTCGAAAAATTATTATAGTTTTTTGCCATTTTTTTTGCAAGAGAATGCAATTTTTCGTAAAACATGACAGGCATTTCAAAAGAACGCAAATCATTGCTATTGCTAGCGTCACCATTAATGTCCGTAGAATCGCTACCATTCGCGACGATTTTTACGTCTTCACTCGCACGAATTAGAGTTGCCTCGCCTTCTTTGTTTATTGTCGCAGCGACAGGAAACGCAACATATTTCGATTCGTCTATAACAAAACGAGTCCGCTCAGAAAATTCCGAAATAATTTTTACACCAGGATAAAACTGCTCAACAAAAGATGCGGCTTCCTTTACTTCGCGTGTTCTTGCATTGGAATTGAAAAAATCTTCCGCAGTGAAACTCGTGTTCAAAAGAGGATCCTGTCTGCTCAGTTTTTTTAGGATACCTACAAAAATTCTCATCGATTCAGCATATTTTTTTACGAAAGATTCCGATGTAAATACGTTTCCAACAGAAGCAGACGACTTCTCTGCTGATTTTCCAGCCGCCTTCCAACGCTCAAAACTTTTTCTGTCTTCCTCAAGGACGAGTGACGAATCCCAATTCTCTACCAGGGATGCAATATTTTCGTAAAAAGCAATCGTATCATCTGCTTCGATATTAAAACCGTTATAAATATCAGTGAAATTCTTTAAATGTGCTTCTGAGACAAGATAAAATGAAAGAGGAATTTTTATAATCGATATTTCTGATAAATCTGATGACACCGCCGAAGAAGGAACAGTAGGAAGCTCAATACAATAAGCCCCGTTCTGTTTTGATATTTTGAATCCGTCATACTCTTTCGGCATGCAGGATGTAAGCAAAAACACCGCCAACAAAAGGCCAAGCGTTGTTCTTGAAGATTTGCGCATATCTCGAATATATCAGTATTTCTTGATTGTGAAAAGATACTCCGATACATGAAGATTCCGGTTAGACAGATTACGGCTTCCCCGGAACGTGTTGTAAAGAATCTCTCTTATTGTTATCTCTCCGTATTTCTTCAGCATCGAAACCATCTCATCATAATTAATGAAGCCCTCAGAGTTATATGATATGACGACATAATGCGCACGAACAGACGAAACAATTTCTTCAAGAGAATCAAGTGCAGTTCTTTTCTTATTAAATACAGAATGGTTCCAGTTGCTGACAATGCCAGAAACCTTGCTTACCGGGGCTGTAATCCTGTTTTCAAGAATCGTGTTCAGCATAAAATAATTCGAACCATACGGATGTTGATTATAAGGCGGATCCAGATAAACTACGTCTGTTTCTTCCAGCTCATGCGAAAGTTTGACTGCATCGCGTTTCAGAACCTCGAACGGACATTCGAAATTACTGAACACAGGCTTTTTTAGTTCTATCCTGCCAAGAATCCGCGAAAGCGCGTTTTTCCCTGTGCCACCGAAACAGCCCCTGCCGCTTTTGTCTTTGTAAAAACCTTTGAAAACTCCGCTCGTGTTAGTATGGATAGAGGCTTCCGTAATAAGCGGAGCAAGGAAAAAGTTACGCATAGCGGCATTTTCTGTGACCCTTCGCTGACTCTGATTTTGTGCCGATCCTGCCGAAAAAGCGGCTCCGCCAAGCATACCGCCCTCATCAGGCTCACAGCCCACAACCTCGTCAATCAGCGCACGATACGTGTCTATAAGAAGCGCATTTTCCCCTGTGTAGAAAACCCTGTCTTCTGCAGTTATATTATTGTCATCTGCAGGCGCGTAATTTTGCGATATAATCCCCCTGATTTTCCGCTTCGCACACTCGTTTTCTATAATGGATTTCAGCCGCGTATATCCAGCTTCATCAAAATCGCTTTTATTCGTAAGATAGCATGAATTTATCACATACGAGTATTGTTCAAGGTCATTCACAACAAGATGCGACGCATGCGCTTTCATCATGCGGGCTACAATCCCAGAGCCAGAAAAAAGATCCGCCATCGTGCATAAGGAAAGCCCGGCTTCTTTTTTTATTCGAAGAAACTCTTCCTGAATAGCCCCGATAAGCGCCCTTTTATTCCCGATATATGTAATTATTTGTGTAGAAAGAAAATCAGGATTTTCTATAATCTCCGCGCCCATTTTTCAATAGTAGCCGAGAATTCTTATTATGACAACCGCGCCACTTGGAAAACCAAACAGGAAATTACGTTACACAAAAGACTCTGTAAAAAACTCTTTTGCATTGTTCAAATATTCTTCTTTTGATTTTTCCATATATTTACCCCCTGATTTAGACACTTAAATAATATACGGTGAAAAATCAAAATGTCAAAAACTTTTGATACCAACTGTTTTCCAAAATCGAAATCGGGCGTTCCCGCTTAGGCGGCATAACCTACTGTTGGCGGTTGCCGCCTAAGCGGTCGGCGTACTCCGGGCTTGCTAACGCGCGGTCCTTCGTGCTCCGCAACTCGGACTTTGCTTCGCAAACCCTCCGTATACCTAACGCACTGGCTTACGATTACTGTGCAAACAGCATCTACATTTACAGCTGTGCTTTAAGCTCCGCTTCTGAAACACCAAGTTTTTTTGCGGCATCCGTTATGGAAAGCAAGCCAGATTTTATCAAGTCAAAATATGCTTCCATTTTTCCAGCTTTTTTGCCTCTATTTTCTACATCCTGATCATGGAGATTCCATGCAAGATACTCGTTGATGAATGTCTGTTCAAATTTCTTCGTCTGTACCATATTTGCAATCCCCCTTGTAAAATCTGATTGTGCAGTATTATTTTTGACAAAGGAAAGAAAATCTTTCAGCTCTGGGTCTTTTTCCTTGTCGTAGGCAGCCGCATTGAAAATCAGGTGATGCGTTTTATCGCCCAACTCTATTTCTTTGTTTTCCTTGCGCTCAATACTTTTTAAAAGCTTGTTGATTTTTTGGAGAGTCTTCTTATCTTCTGTTTGCCAGTAAAGATAATCTTCCCAGCCTTCATCCGCAAACAATATCTTACTCATTCTGCTGCCATTGCCTCAAGCTCTTCCATCGTTTTTATAACGACTTTTCCTTCTTTCACCTGTCGGTCAGCCAAATCCAGTTTCGCCAAATACTCCGCGTTTCTTCTGGCTTTATCCATCGCGCGGTAATCTTCTTCCGAAATGATTACCACGTTATGATTCTGTTTCCTTGGCACAATCACAGGTTCACCAGAAAATGCCATATCAAAGTATTTCTTTATATTTGCGCGAATATCCATTTGTTTTGCTATTGTCATATAATTCTCCTTACGTACCAAAAACAGTACGTTTTTCAGTACTATTTTATTCGAGATTACTATTGTGGTCAACAAATAATTTTACAGTATTGGGGCTTGATTCGCGCCAAGGTGATCTGTTTGCGGGGGCAACGTCCGCGTGCCAAGCCCGCTAGCCCGACACGCGCTGGGCATTCGCTTTGTGGGCTTTACCGCTTTTTCACTTTCGATGAGATTTCTATTGGTCGTTCTTCCCACACGACAGA
>JAIKVO010000267.1 GCA_024685655.1 Treponemataceae bacterium | reverse complement strand
GTGAAAACTACGGGACGAACGCGCATTTTTGACAAATTCCCCGTAGTTTACACAAATTCGCGGTTTATGATTACTGAGCGGAATAGTTTTGTACTGTCCAGCCGCTTGGTATGCCGGAAGAACCAACTGTTGTCCAACCGTTCATTGAAGCGGCTTTCGTAAATGTACCTGTTGCAGCGACTCCATTCAACCAGTAATATGTGCAATTTTCTGCTGAAATATTTGTTGCCAAGCAAGTTACGGAAGCCAAATTTGTACATCTATAGAACATGTAGCGATAGCAGCGCTCTGCCAGCGTGGTAGCAGAAAGTGTAGGCGCACTGGTTAAGCCCGTGCAGCCAGCGAACATTCCTTCATAGCAAGTCTCTGCCAGCGTAGTTGCAGGAAGAGCAGGCGCACTGGTCAGTTCCGTGCACTCTCGGAACATTTTTTTATAGCAGCGATTTGCCAGCGTGGTAGCAGGAAGCTCGGGTGCGCTAGTCAAGCCGGCGCAGCGTATGAACATTCCTGCATAACACGACTTTGCTAGCGTCATCGCAGGAAGAACCAAATTCTTTGTTGTATGATTCTTTATATGCGTGTTTATTTGGAATAACCCTTCAAATGCATATTCCGTACTAATGGACGTAACATTTTTAAAGTTTGATGAACTCAAAAGGCTCATCACATTACCATAAACATAGCAATCTTTGCTACAACCAATCTTAAATATAATTACTGCATTTGGGCTTACACTATTCTCAGACCCATCCGCATAAAACGCAATTTTGTCGCCTGCGGCAACCTCTATTGTTGATGTAAGAGGGCTGCCGCTTGCAATTACATTCACAAAATCACCGCCGTTTTTTTTGTACTTTAGCGTAGACCACGGATCTGTCAGTGTAATTGTGCCTGCTTCAATAGCTTCCAGCGTCAGTGGTGTTTCCAATTCAACGAAAGATGGTTCGGACGATGTAGGTGTAGTTCCGCTCCCAGAATTACCGCCACCGCTCGTACCGGTCTGGGACGCATCTCCACCGGCAGAAGTTCCTCTTGCAGTATCACCGCATCCGACAAAACAAACAAGCATAAGAGCCACTGCGATGCTTACTATCCAGCTAAGCTTTTTCATATAAACTCCTTGGTTGTCCTTATGTCCAATTTAATTACAAAATGGACATAAGGTATATTTAAACAAATAAAACCAACTGTCCATTTTGTCAAGCATAAAAGGACAAATGGCTTCATTATAAAATATCGATTGCCAGTTTGCTGGCAAGGCTAAGTACATCCGAACAGGTTTTAAAATGGGTTTTTGGCAAAACGTGGACAATGAATTGAAATTCCAGTGCCGTCAAAGAAAAGAGCTGGCATCTTCGGCGAGTTTTGATGTTTCGTATATTGGCAAGGGAATTCGCCGTAACAGTATTCCGGCAGCGGACTTGGCTTTAAGAATCGCAAAATCGCTGAATGTTAGTCTGGAATTTCTTCTTGATATGCCTGAAACTGACAATTCTGCACCAATAGACACACAGAATGAAACAAACACTGCGTTAAGGCTTTATCACAAATACTCGGATTTCGCCGCTGAACTTGAAACGCTTTCATCTACGGAACAAGATGCTTTTTTGAACTTACTTCGGGTAATGAACTCTGCCCATACTGCAAAAAATCAATAAAACTTGACATCGGTGGTAAAACTTGCGTTATACAGGGGTTTTAGGGGGCAGTAGCCCACTAGGAGAAGGGGTAGCGGACAAGACCGGAGCTCGCCGAACGCAAGTCCGGCGAGCGGGACTTGGGAGCGAGGGGAAGTCGTTCCCCTCTTACTCGCCGTTCTTTTGTGGCGTTATTTCTCTGTTATACTCATCAGCAATGTAATCAGGGCCGTTGCACCAAAAGGCCGTGCGTTCATCAAAAAGCATATTTGCGGTCTTTGATTTAATAAAACTGTCGAAAGCTTTTATTAGCGAGATATTCCTCTGTTCTGCAATTGTTTTGCAAGCCATAGCAGCTAAAAGTTCCATGCTGTATTCGTATTTGCTTAATGCCATTTTAGTCCTCCAGTTTTATCGTTTTGTAGTCCTTAAAACTCAGATTTTTAAGAGCTTTTTCTGTCCTGAAACAAATCTGGTCAGAAAGATTTTCTGGAAGCAGAAATTTTATTGCAGTTTCATCAGCCTCATACGAGCCTGCATCATGATTGATATTTACAGATTTTTCTGATTTATATTCAAATACCGAAACATAGCCTGTTCTGGAATCTACATTTTTAACATGGTTTTTAAGTGCTTTTCCTATTGCTGTCCTGATAAAGCGACAGGCTTGATTATAATCTGTTGTTACATAAAAGCCTTTGTCAAAATCTTTTCCGGCAGCACAGAGCGACAAATCTATTTTATCTACAACAGTATAACTTGCATGATATAATTCTATTCCATCTGTTAAAATCATATTTCTGCCCCGTTGTTTTTAAGATAGGCTTCTATATCGGAAAGATTTGCATCATCTCCCTGAACATGGAAAAACTCATAGCAGGTTTCTATGTAATCATAAATGTTATATTTATTGAAAATCTCGCTGCATTTTTGTTCATCAATATTCCATTTATTCTGAGCCAGACGAAACAAACGTATCTGAATCAAAAATAAATCATCTGACTGTTTTTCTCCAATGACTCCGCCCATAAACGATTCCTCTATGTAAATATATCATGATTTTTCTGGAAAAGCTATGATTCGTTTATTGCAGGCTAGAAGAAGACTTGCCCCACCAAAGTCGCGGAATATTATGCGGAATTTTATGCGCGAAGCAACGGTCGCCTACTTTGCGCCGTAATCCGGTTCGTCTTCGGCGGCGAGAAGTCCGCCAGTCGCGGCTTCGTGTGTGTCGGTCGCGTTTGTCGCGCGATCCGTGCCGAACGTAGAGTTTCCGCCAGTCGCGTGGTCGCCCATGTCTGACGTGCGATCCGCGCCAAAAATG
>JAIKVO010000235.1 GCA_024685655.1 Treponemataceae bacterium | reverse complement strand
CTTAACAAGCCGGACTTCATTGCCTACCGTTTTGAGGACAGGGCTGTAAAAGCTTGCCGCCGCCTTGTGGACAGGTGCGGTGCGCAGGAGTTCTCGTGGACAATCGCGTCCAAAGCCGATTTTGACGCGTGCAAGAGCGCGGGCAGCATCCCGATTTTCGAGCGTTTCGACCCAGAAAAGTAGTGTTCTCTTAAAATAAATCGTCTGCGGTTACAACAGAATATGCTTTGTTTTTTGTGATAATCTTTTTCACTCTGTCTGTGACACCGTTTTTGGAGAAAATCGTATAAAACTTGTTCGGGCGATTTATAGAAAGTGAGGCTTTCTGCAAATCTTTTAGCTGTGATTCATCGAATTTCTCTTCTGTATATTTACATTCGCAGAAAAGGGCATTCTCATCATCTATAGCAACTAGATACGTCCGGTCAAGGCCCGCTTTGCTAAATGCCTTGACTCGGCCGTTTTGTGGGTTGAAATCGATTTTCAACCCACAATCTATTTCCTCTTGTTGTTTCAAAATCGGATTATTACCCCACCACCTGCCAAGATTTTCTGCAAAAAAAGGCATTTTGCCGTTGTAAAATCTTTCCCGAAGATACTGCTCGCAAATCAGCTCAAACCGATGACCAAAATATGTGTTGAGTTTTTCTTTCGTAAACTCTCGCTCATAATAGAGTGCCGGTGAAATCAAACCGTTCAGCATATTCTGATGCTTGTATATAAACGCAAAATAAAAAGCGAAATAGTTGTCGCATATTGAATATAATGTGTTACGAGATTTTTCTTTTTCTCCGCACGGTATTTCTTTTTTTATAAATCCCAGATTTATCAAGACACTTATATATTTAGAAACTTTCGCTGCTTCCTCGCCGACTTTATCCGTAATCTTGTTAAGATTTGATGCGCCGGAATTTATAGCGAGCATTATGTTCTTGTAAAAATATGTTTCTTTAAGTTCCATTCGTAAAAGTGTCTCTACTTCGTTAAAAAGATATCCGGTAGTAGAAAGACAGTTTTTGATTATGTTCTGTTTTATGGAAATTTTGTCATCGAACAGCGAAAGGTAAAGCGGAATGCCGCCAACTATGGAGTATACTTCCAAAGCCTGAATTTCTGTGTAATTCGGGAAGAATTGCCTTGCTTCTTTGTAATTGAACGGAAGCAATTTAAGTTCCGCCGTTTTACGACCATACAACGGCTTTGTGGATGAATCGATTATTTCCTCAATGACAGAGACTTCAGAGTCACAAAGAATCAAGAAAACATTCATTTTCTTGAAGATTTTGTCTATTGCGTTCTGCAAACCGGTGTCGTAAGCTGGGTTTGAATTATAAAGGTAAGTAAACTCATCAATGATTATGACAAGCCGCTCTTTGAAACTCTGGTTTTTGAAAAAGGAGTAAACATCCTGCCATGTCGAGAACGATGTAAGAAAATCGCCCGCATTTATTACGGCGTTAAGTTGCTCACAAAAAGCCTGGACATTTGTTTTTTCAGAGGATTTATCGGCAGTGAAATAAATTGTGTTCTTTTCGTGAAGTTTTGCGAAATGGCCAAGGAGATACGTTTTGCCGACTCGTCTTCGTCCATGAAGAATTAGCATTTCGAATTTTGAGGAATTATACAGATCTTCCAAAACGGCAAGTTCTTTTTTACGCCCGATAAAGATTTCGTCTGGTGTCATAATGTATATCCTTTTAATTAACTTTAGAGTAATTAACTTTAGAGTTAATTACTCTAAAGTTAATTATATTTGTTTTTTGTGAAATTGCAAGTTGTTTTTTTTATAGCGTGAGATAATTCAAGGGCAGTCAGGCTGCTTGTAAGAAATGTTGCAAGTGATTTTAGGACACATACTACGGGACAAAAGCAAGATTTCGCGAATTTCCCCGTAGTCAGCCTTGAAAAACGCTTCAAAAACCAGCTTTGTACAGCGAAAATTACGGGGCAAATGTGAATTTTCGCCAAAAAAACCGTAGTTTTCTTGGAAAAATAGACGCTTAAGTTCCCTCTGCATCGCAAAACTACGGGACAAATGCAGTTTTTTGTCAGAATTCCCGTAATCTGCGTAGATAAGCATCCCTGGACTACGGGACAATTTCACTTTTTCGTTAAAATCCCCGTAGTTTGAATGGAAGAGTTACAAAATACATGCATTCGTAATTTACGCTAAAAAACAAAAGAGAGCCGTAGCTCTCTTTTTCATTTGTTCTATTTATATTTCAAAGAAATATAAAAGCATTTTGCGGAGTCAAAAGACTCCTTGTTAGCAGGTTGACCGGATAAATTAATCAGTAAATTTATCTTACTCTATCTGTTTTGATTTGTCAAACTCATAATTCTAGTGCTAAAATATTTTATTACATTTTTATAGCAGGGAGAGATAAAATGAAATATCGTTTAGGTCTTGATCTCGGAACAAACTCTATTGGATGGGCTATATACTCATTGGATAACACGAATGAACCACAGAACCTTATTGATATGGGTGTTCGTATTTTTTCTGATGGTCGTGATCCTAAAACGAAAGAACCACTTGCTGTTGCACGAAGGTCTGCTTGTGGACAGCGCAAGTCAATTTATCGCCGTAAAATTCGCCGTCGTGCTGCTTTTAGATTATTGCAAGCACAAGGCTTGTTGCCAAAAGAAAAAGAAGAAGCAAGAGAACTTAAAATCTTAAATCCATATCAACTCCGAATAAAAGCCCTTGACGAAAAACTTGAACCATTCGAACTTGGTCGCGCCTTATTTAACCTTGCTGTACGCCGTGGCTTTAAGAGTAATAGAAAAGATTCTGAGAATGAAGAGTCAGTAGAAAGCAAAGCTACAGGAAAAAAGCTTTCTCAAAAAGAAATGTGTACGGAATTAAGCAAGGCAATAGCAGAATCCGGGTGTAGAACGCTTGGTGAATTCTTATGGAAAAAGCAAGATGAACACAACGGAATTCGCTTTGTTCCGGGGAGAATGACATATTATCCTCTTAGGCAGATGTATATAGACGAGTTCAATGCAATCCGGGCAAAACAGGAAACATATTATAAAACTGTTGATTGGGATGCTATAAGCGATGTCATTTTCTTCCAAAGACCGCTGAAGCCTCAGCCTCGTGGAAAATGCCAGTATATGCCGGATAAAGAACGGACTTTTAAGCCTATGCCATGTGCGCAAAAAATTCGTATGTTGCAAGAAATCCGCAATATGCATTTTCAGAATGCGTTGGGACAGAAGATTCCATTGGGTGAAGATGGAGAAAAGACCATACTCGATTTATTGGATACAAAAGATAAAGTAACGTTCGATGCATTCAGGAAAGCTTTGAAACTTAATTCTACATGTACTTTTAATCTTGAATCGGAAAATCGCACTTTTTTAAATGGAAATTCAACGGCTGTTAAGTTACGGAATAAAAACAGATTTGGTTCTTTGTGGGATGAATTAACTCTTGAAGAGCAAGATTCTATCGTTGAAACATTGATTACAGCGGACGAAGATAAAGAAGTCTTTGAAATGCTTAATAAATATCCGCTCTCTGATGAACAAAAAGAATCTATTGTAAAAGTTGTTTTACCTTCGGGAACAACAATGTTATGTAAAGAGATTTCAGAGAAAATCGTAAAAAACATGATTTCTACGGGATGCGATTACACGACTGTAGTACAATCGCTGGGTTATAAATATGCGGATCAATCCGTAGAGAAATTCGATTTGCTTCCGTATTATGGAAAAGTCTTGGTTGGTTCAACTATGGGTGGGGATAACTCTAAACCAGAATCTATCCCAGAACTTAAATATGGAAAAATAAGCAATCCGACTGTACATGTTGCTTTGAATCAAACACGAACAGTTGTTAATGCTCTTATAAAACAGTATGGAAAACCAACTCAAATAGCAATAGAACTTTCAAGAGAGTTAAAAGCAAGCCGTGAAGCAAAAAATGCGATGATACAGAAACAGAACGAGAATAAGAAGCGGAATGAAATCCTGAATAAGAACATAACCGATGCTTATAAAATTGAATATCCTAATAGAAATGACAGACTTAAATTCCGTCTGTGGGAAGAATTAGGAAGCGATACAATGTCCCGTAAATGTCTTTATTGTGGCAAAGTTATTTCTGGATCAGAACTTTTTTCAAAGAATATAGAAATTGAACACATTCTGCCATTTAGCCGTACATTGCTTGGAGCGGAGTCGAACTTAACGGTTGCCCATACAAGTTGTAACGCGTTTAAGAAGGAACGTTCTCCTTTTGAAGCATTTGGTAACAATCCGTCTGGATATAACTGGAAAGAAATTCTTGACAGAGCAAATCAGCTTAAGAACCCAGCAAAGAAAAGCCGGTTTGCTGTAGATGCAATGGAAACATTCGATAAAGAAAGCGGCTTTATTGCAAGGCAGCTTACAGACAACGCATACCTTTCAAAGACTGCAAGAAAATATTTACAAGCTGTATGTGACGATATTTGGTCTGTGAACGGAGGAATGACAAAGCTTCTTCGTGATAAATGGGAAATAGATTCAATTTTGAAGCGCAAAATAGGTACAGAAGAGATTGTTCATTTTGGGCTGAAAGAGGAACAGATTGGAGAATACAAGAAAAACAGATATGACCACAGGCATCATGCGTTGGACGCTTCTGTAATTGCTTTGATTGATCGTTCTATGGTTAAGCAGATTTCGACGCTTAATGCACGGTCATTAAAGAATAGAATTGAAGTACCGCCAATGGCAGTAACAAGGCTTGAGCTTGAAGAAAAAACACGAAATATTATAGTAAGTTTTAAGCCTGATCATGGAGCGGAAGGAAAGCTTTCAAAAGAAACGCTTTTGGGTAAAATAAAACGAGAAGAATTAGTAGATATCGCAAAAATAGAAGAAACAGATATCCCACTTATAAAAAGTGATAAAGTACGCTCGGATTTTGAACGTAAACTTTCTGAACTGAAAGATATAAAAGCTGTTCGGAAGTCGTTGAAAGATGTGTACCCACAAGTTAAAGTTTATAAGGAGTTTTTTGTTTCACGGACTTCGGTTACAAGCCTTAAAGAAAACAATATAGATGATGTCGTTGATGTTAAGATACGTAAATTGATTAACGATTTTGTTGCATTACACAAAGGTGAGAAATTTGAAAGTATAATGCAACAGTTTGCGGAAACAAAGCATAACGGCAGATACATTAGAAAAGTTCGATGTATTAACCGTGTGCAAACCCCTATTGTAATAAATGATGAAGTTCCGCGTTATCTTGCGCCTGAAGATTATTTTGCGGCTGTTATATGGCAAGTTCCACCAAAAAATGACGGCGCAAAACCAACTTTTATTGCGCAGTATATTCGAAGAAATGAAGTAGAAAAAGATAACAAGCCAAAACCGGAATGTTTAGCAGCACCGCATCCTGCAGCGAAAAACTTAGGTATTCTTCACAAAAACGATTATCTTGAATTCACTGATAACGGAAAGTTTTATAAATGCCGAGTGGCGGGATTTGCAGCTACGAATAATAAATTAGATGTAAGACCTATTTATTCTGTAACAAACTGTGCAGACTGGATTATTTCAACTAATGAAAATATGCTAGAATTTTGCTGGAAATTACAAAAAACTCAAAATTGGGTTTCTGTCAACGTTCTTTTCGGTGAAAAACAAGCACATTTTATAACTGTAAATCCTATTGGGCGTGTTTTTAGAAAAAAATGACGATTTTTGTTCAGTGTACCGATAAAAAAGTATGCTGAACAGAGTTCTTGAGATTTGCGAAGAAAACCGATATCTCTCTCTTAGTCGTGGATTTATAGTTATTCAATGCGGGAAAGAAGAGGTTGGGAAAGTTCCTCTAGATGATATAGGGGTTCTTTTGCTTTCTGCTCAGAGTGTTACTTTTTCAAAAAATATTTTAAATGCTCTTGCGGAAAAAGGTTGTATCACAATTTTATGCGGAAAAAACTATGCGCCGCAAAGCATGGTTCTTCCTGTGTATTCTCATTATCATTTTGCAAAAGTAATAAAAAATCAAATTTCAGCTTCTTTGCCGTTAAAAAAACGGATTTGGCAACAGATTGTAATTCAAAAAATAAAGAATCAGGCGTTGGCTTTGAAACTGTGCAAAAAAGAAGAATCTGTTCAGCTTATCGAGAAAATCTCGACAATGGTAAAGTCTGGTGATAGCGAGAACAGAGAAGCGTATGCTGCACGAATGTATTGGAAAGCTTTGTTCGGAAAAGATTTTACAAGAGATAAAGATCTTCCGGGTGTAAACTCTTTCCTGAATTATGGGTATGCAATCATGCGTTCTGCGATGGCTCGTGCAGTTTGTTCAAGCGGTTTAATTCCTTCTCTTGGAATACATCATGATAATAATTTGAATCAGTTTGCTCTTGCAGATGATTTGTTTGAAATTTATAGACCTATTGTTGATTGTGTGGTTTTTAATCTTTTTTCAGATGAATCGTCAGAATTAACGCCGGAATTAAAAAAAGAATTAACTAATGTTTTGTGGGTCAAAGTTCATACAAGCGAAGGTGATTCACCTGCGTTCCAAAGTATGCAGTACATGGCGGCTTCCTATGTTCATGCATTGGAAGATAAAAAGGCGGCTATTGATATACCTGTTTGGACAGGAGATGAATATGAGGCAACTGGAACTTAATAGGTATGAGCTTATGTGGATGCTTGTATTGTTTGATCTGCCGGTCATAGAGAAAGAAGAACGGAAAGCGGCTACAGCGTTCAGAAATTTTCTTTTGGATAACGGCTTTTCCATGATTCAGTATTCAATTTACACAAAACTTTTATCTGGGAAAGATGCGTGTGAAAAATACTATCGTTTGATAAGTAAAAACTTGCCGAGTGATGGAAAAGTTGATATCATTACAATCACGGATAAACAGTATGGAAATATCATCAGCTATTCGGCAGGAACAAAATCGCAAAAAAAACAACCAGAACAACTGCTTTTGTTTTAGCTTTTCGTTTAAAAATAATACGTCCCTCTCACTTGAAATCTTTATAAGAAACCAAGTTACGAGGGATGTATTATAACTGATTAATTTACCCGGTCAACCTGCAACGTAGAAGAAGAAGAATTTTTCGTGGTCGAGGATTATAACTGATTAATTTACCCGGTCAACCTGCAACTGACCAGAGAGTTAGGAAAATGTGAAGTCAATTATAACTGATTAATTTACCCGGTCAACCTGCAACGAGGCGCGGCTACATGGTGAGACGGATCCTATTATAACTGATTAATTTACCCGGTCAACCTGCAACAAGCGCGTTGTCGCCGAACATTTCTTCTTTATTATAACTGATTAATTTACCCGGTCAACCTGCAACTCCAGTAAACGACAAATGCAAGGAAAAACAATTATAACTGATTAATTTACCCGGTCAACCTGCAACTTTTGGAACGGACGTTAAGTATCTGCGTAAATTATAACTGATTAATTTACCCGGTCAACCTGCAACTAAATCTCGTCAGGTTCTATTCCTAACGCTATTATAACTGATTAATTTACCCGGTCAACCTGCAACTATACACGTCTTAAAACGAAGTTCACGTTTATTATAACTGATTAATTTACCCGGTCAACCTGCAACAGCCAGTAATGGCGTATCAAAAACAGCCTAATTATAACTGATTAATTTGTCCGGTCAACCTATGGTAACATATATACCGAACTTTTGATTTTTATGTTCAGATTATAAAAATAGTGCTATACTCTCAGTATGGCAGATTCATCCGTAGCTTTTTTGAGAAGCAAAGGCACATATACTATTTTCTCTTTTCCTGGGGTTTCAAGGCTACTGTATCAGCAGCAAGAGAGATATAGGCTACAATGTTTCGAGAATCTCGTTCGATAAGAAGATAAGTTTTAGAGATAAGCAAGGACTGATACAAAAGAGCGTCTTTGTAAAGGAAATCTCTGTATTCTTCATATTGAGGTTCCACAGAAAAGCTGTTGTTCAGATTTTTTTCAGAAAGTTTTTCTAAGACGAGAAATTTTGAGTCATCATCTTTTAGCAAATCAATCATCAGCGTATAATTTTTTGCAGCGTTCGGCACGTTCCTCTGCTTTTTTACGCTGTTCAGGAGTTGTGGGCGCAAATATAGCTTTGAGAATCTTTTTCCATGTCGTTAAATCTGCATAAGACGGTTTTACAGGTTTTGGTTTAGCCATATTGCACCTCCTTTGCTACAATTCTACTAAAAATATACACTGCATTTATTTAGACGTCAAGGTATAAAAAAAGCACCTTCCGTTTTGGAAGATGCTTTCAAATAATCGGAACGACAGGATTTGGTCCTGCGGACCCGCCTCGCAAAATTGCTGCGCACTGCTCGCAATTTTACTCCTTATCAACGAACCCTGTTCGGGTTCGTTGTTCTTAAAAGGTATTGCAGTCGGATTTCATAACTTCGCTTCGCTCGTATACGAAATCCTCCGCGCGAATCAAATCCTGTCTGAAACTCGCAAATAATAAAAAAAGCTGTCTTTAAGAAGTTCAATCTTAAAAACAGCTTATTCAGTTTCGGAACGACAGGATTTGAACCTGCGACATTCTGCTCCCAAAGCAGACGCGCTACCAGCTGCGCTACGTTCCGTAAGTGGCTAATAATATATATAAAAAATCAAAAAGGGTCAACACTTTGTTGCATACTTTTATGTGTTTTTTTGAACGATTTTTTTATGACTTTACATTGTGATAGCAATACTGTATCTTGCTAAATGAAAAGCATTGCTTTTCGTGTGGGTGAAGCCCAAATCTGGAAGCGTTGAGAATGGTGACGAATCCTAGCTTGGAACCCCCGCAGCTGCCGATTCTTCTAAAGAGGAAGCTAATACGTAATACCGCGAGGCATCCTCAAACGTAAGATCGGCAAAGAATTTACACTTTAGTGAAGGTGGATAATGAACAAGAAAATCTCCAAATTAATCGCTATTGTAGTTGTTGTGTTCGTGCTTCTCATTGTGATCCTGAACTGTTTCTCAACTGTCGGCCCGACAGAACGTGGCGTTATCATCACACTTGGAAAGCCGAGCGAGGAAGTGCTCAGTTCCGGTCTTCATTTTAAATTACCGTTTGTTCAGACAATCAAGAAATATGATATCACGCCGGTTCAATACAAAAAGAGTCTTGGTATCGGGACAGACGGTGCTTTGACTGCCGATCAGCAGACAATTGGCGTTGACTACGAGCTTTTCTGGAAGTACAAGCCAGAAGAGCTTTACGAGACGACGCTCAAATACAGCAACAAAGACATTATATATGAAAGAATTTCAACGCCTCTCAAAGAGATTATCAAGGATGAGGTTTCTAAGATTTCTGTAACGGAGCTTGTTGGAAGCCTTACGACTATCTCGCAGAAGACCGAGGAGCGTCTTAAGGAAAGACTTGGGGAAATGCCTATCGCAATTGAAAGCGTGTCCATCGTGAATATCGATTGGTCTGACGACTACGACAAACAGATCAAAGAAACCGCAAACCGCCGCCAGCAAGTACAGATTGCCCAGCAGGAAGCGGAGATAGCTGCAGCACAGGCGCAAAAGCTCGTTAAGGAAGCCGAGGCAAGGCGGCAGGCTGCAGAAAGCGATGCCCAGGCAGAAATCGCACGCGCTAACGGTGATGCGGAGGCGAAGAAAATCCGCGCCGACGCACAGGCGTACGAGAACCAGAAAATCGCGCAGAACCTTGCTGTAATGGAAGCTCAGTGGGAATACGAGATAGAACTTGAGCGTGCGAAAAAATGGAACGGCGTTGAAGTATCAAGTCAGAGCATTTACGTTCCTAACACGTATGATCTGAAAACTGGTGCTAAACAATAACCTTTTCTAACAAGCAAGTCATTTCACGGACCGTCTCTGCATGCATGCAGGGACGGTCCCCTCCTGTTTTTTTGATTATCCGCGCGATCGGATACAGCTTGCAAGCTTGTTGTATGCTTCTGCGTTCTTGCCGCGCCAAGAGCCGCATACATCAATAATGCCTTGCGCGCAAAGCGATGCGAACGTGAAAGCTCCGTCGGGAGTAAGATGTGTATTGTCGTCGCGTCCTTCTGGATAGTTTGCGTATATTCCGGGCCTCAGATTCATGTATAGGCGTGCGGAGTCCGTCTCTCCTAGTTTCGATATCAATTTGCGTGAAAGCTCCGAAAGATTGATTAACGGAAAGCCTTCTTCCTTTGCGAAATTTTTCATTGCATCGCTGTATGGCTTGTGTGTGTCTATGGCTTCTTTTTTTGCGGCATCGAAGGCGCGGCGGGCGATCGGTGTGAAAAAAACAGGAAACGCGCCATGTTTCAGGGCTGTTTGTGCGAAAAGCCGCAAGTTTTCCTTGTATGCACCGTCTGGTTCTGTGTATCTGGTCGGATCTTGAATTTTCTCGTCATTATGCCCGAATACGATGAACAAAAAATCGCCTTTTGAAATCTCTCTGTCTATAAGAGCCAGTCGGCCTTCATCAATGAAACTTTTTGTGCTGCGTCCATTCCTAGCGTAGTTTAGGAAAGTGGCGGTTTCCTGCGCCTCTTCTGCCGTTGTATTTGTTCTTTTGCTCTCGTCTATGTCATGTTCCGCAAGATCCGGCTGCGCAATATTCGCGAAAAAAAGTGGCAACATCTGTCCTATTCCTGTCTGCGGATACGTTGACGAATTGTTGTATTGAAAAGTTGAGTCTCCAGCAATAAAAATCTTCATGCGGACATCGTATCTGTTTTTGGTGATGGTCGCAAGCCAGCTGTTCGGGACACTGTAGAGGCAGTAGAAAAAAGCGTGCAGAACTCGTCTATGTTTTTTTTGCAGAGTACGGAAAACTGTGATATGATAGCATTGTAAAACGTGGCTGTGATATCAGAATCAAAGGTGTTTTTCCACTGAACGAGGAGAAATGATAAAACAATGAAAGAGATTTTCAAAATTCCAGATAATAAAAAAATCCGTGTGATTATAGATACTGATGCCGCTTGCGAGGCTGATGATCCGTTTGCAATAGCGCAGGCGCTGATGAGTCCCAAGCTTGTCGTGAGAGGAATATTGGCCGAGCATTTCAACGAGAAAGGTTCCACAAAACGTAGCTATGACGAGATTTTGACTGTCCTTCGCACAATGAAACAGGAAAATATCCCCGTTTTTATGGGGCAGGAAGGTTCTCTTTCAGACGACAAAGATGTGTCAGAAGCGGTTCGCTTCATAATTGACGAGGCTATGCGCGGCGGATGTTCGGGCGCGGAATGCAAAGCATCCGGAGAAACTTCATCTGAAGGAAAGTCATGCGATGTTACAGCACCTTGGAACGGGAAGAAGCTTTATATACTGTGTCAGGGGGCAATAACGAACGTCGCAATGGCATTACGGACTAAGCCTGAAATAAGAGACAGAATCATCATCATCTGGATAGGAACGCATGGCACAAAAGATATTCGGGAGTTCGTCAGAAACGCTGATTACTCAGGAAACACTGATAAAATTCCGCAGTTTGTCGCTCCTCCTGTTGCATTCCGCGAATACAATGCTGGAAACGACATAGACGCAGCGAATGAAGTCCTTGAAAGTGGCGCTGAATTATGGCTTATTCCGTCATATGTGTACAGCACAATAACAGTCGGGCTTGCGGAGCTCAAGTGTAAAGTTGCTCCATGTGGAGCTATAGGCCGCCATCTTTACGAAAACATGATAGAATATAATCTTTCCGAGCGTGCCGGTTGGACACAGGGCGAAAGCTGGGCTTTAGGCGATTCTCCGGCGATTTCAGTCGCAATAAATCCGGGTTGCGGCAAATATATCAGTGTGAAAGCTCCGCACATAAATGCGGATACAAGCTCTTCACCGAATCCGGATAGCCCTGTAATCCGGGAATATACGTATGTTGATTCCCGCTATGTGCTTGAGGATTTTTTTGCCAAGCTGTATTTGAATTTTCCCCCGGAGACAGCAAGATTGTAAACAAAAAAAATCTAAAAAGTTAATGGATTGTTAAGAATCTTGGTGTTATACTAGGGTTTGAACGGTGATATCCTGAGGAATCGTATACCACCGTCAGTTTTGAAGCGAATAGTCTGTATTATTTACAGACAGCTTTTATATGACACTTATAAGGAGAACCAAATGAAAATGATGAACCTGTATTCAGGTCGTGTGAAAGTCCTGATAGTTCTGACTCTCATGCTCGTATGTTTTGCGGCAGCATTTGGAGAGTCTTTTGACGGTTACTATGATGATGCTGCTATCATCGATAGAAACGTTACGTCAATGGGAATATACAGAGTATCTGTCAATACAGAGGCGAACGAATACATAACGCTGTTCTATGCCCAGGGTGAAAGATCACCGCTTGCTTGCTATAACGCAAAGTATCAGTGCTGGGTATACCGCCGCGGATTCGGATATCAGGACTGGATTACTCCGGCTTTCGACATGAGCCAGATAAATCTTTCGAAAATCGTTACGAAGGTTGATTCCCGTATCGATCTGAATCGTTCTGGTCTTGATACAGCTAAATTGCAGCCGCTTCCGGCTCTTGTCGATCCGTCCGTCTGCTACGACGATGCTGTTGTCGTAAATAGAAATGTTACTTCAATGGGAATATACAAAGTATCTGTCAATACAGAGGCTAACGAATACCTGACACTGTTCTATGCCCAGGGTGAAAGATCACCGCTCGCTTGCTACAACGCAAAGTATCAGTGCTGGGTATACCGCCGTGGATTCGGATATCAGGATTGGATTACTCCGGCTTTCGACATGAGCCAGATAGATCTTACAAAGATTCTTACAAAAGTTGATTCACGCATCGATTTGAACCGCACTGGTGTTGATACGACTAAACTTAAACCAATTTCTCAGGGTGGCAAAAACACCGCTGAGTTGGTAGTTACGATTAATCCAGACCCTGCTGTTGAGATGAAAACGAATTCCAAAGAAGAGATAGCTGAGGTTAAAACTACAAAACCAACTGCTACTAGTCTGCCGAATCTTACGATTAACGGAACCACCTACGAAAAAACTGGTTTTGTAGCGATTGACGGTGTTACAATAAAGGGAAATAGCAAGGACGGAGCTTTCATAAGCGGAAGAACTGTTACTTTGGATCCTTTTGTAATTGGAAAATATCCTGTTACCCAGGAGCTTTATGAAGCAATTATGGATTCTACTCCAAGCAACGGTAAGAAAAGTTCTCTTACATCTGGTGAAGTTCAGAAACTTCGCCCTGTTGAGAGGGTAGACTTTTTTGCGGTTGCGCAATTCTGTAATAAGCTTTCTAAAATGCAGGGATTGGAGCCGGCGTTCGTTATAACGAATACAGACGTGAAAGTCGATGTCACAAAAAACGGATGGCGTGTACCTACTGAAGCGGAATGGGAATGCGCGGCTCGTGGTGGAAATCCTTCTGACACAGCTAATTGGAACAATCTGTATGCAGGTGCGGCTAACGCAAAGGATGCTGCAAATTACGCATGGTACAAAGACAACAGCAACGGCAATACACACGAGGTTGGTCTTAAAAAGCCTAACTCAATCGGTCTTTATGATATGATTGGTAACGTGTTTGAGTGGTGTATCGACTGGTATGGCAAGATTTCTACAGGTAGCGTAAAGAATCCTACAGGTCTTTCTGTCGGAACGGACCGTGTACAGCGCAGTATTGGAAAATCTTCATCATTGCTTGATGTAACTGCCCGTGATTACGGTTCTCAGAGTAAATCTTACTCTGACTTAGGTTTCCGTCTTTGCCGCACAAACACAGATGGAGACGGTGCTGCTGTTGCAACGATGGCATCAAAGCCGCTTGCCCTTGCCAGATTCTCTTTGCTTGAAAGTATGCCTGATTATGGTGTAAGAGGTGGCGGAGATGCGGAGCTTGCCGGAGATATTCTTACTGTCTATATTCCTGCCGGTATAAAAAAGGATTTTACGCCTAAATACGACAAGGAATGGGGCGGAACATATACACCGAGCGGATATTATGTTGACATGGCTTTCAAGGGTTCTGACGTTGTGAAGATGAGATCATCTTCTATGGTTCCTTTTGATTCATATGATGAGAAAGGAGGAGAAGTTGAACTCTATGGTTCTGACGAAGTTTCCGGAGCTGAGTTGAGCTGGCGTGTAAAAGATAATGACCAGATAGAAATAGTATACAAAGACGGTTCTGTGAAGAAACTTACTGTAAAAGAAGTAATAGTTCCGTCTGTTTATAACGGTTTGACATATTTCGAGAACTACAGACCGCAGGTATCTTTTGCCTATAAGGATCCTGATGAGAATTACGAGCTTAAGCTTTCCGATATCGTTTTCGTGGAGAATGATTGTGGCGCGGAGCTTGATGAGCTTGTGAAAGAATCAGTGATTTACGATAAAGACAATCCTAACGGACAGGGATATATCGTTTATTTCAAGAACATAAAGAAACCAGGAACAGTTACCATTAATGTAGTCAGAAACGGACTTTCTGCTGTAACCACAAGATATCTGGTGAGCGTCACTTTTGATGAAATTCCTGCGAATTTCTCAGATATCGTTCTTAACGGAAAAACATACAGCAAGACTAGTTTCGCAGAAATCTCAAATGGATATGGTAATATCTATGGAAGCGGAAAAGACGGTGCTTTCATAAGCGGAAGAACTGTTCGTTTCACCAATTCATTTATGATTGGCAAATATCCTGTTACACAGGAGCTTTATGAAGCTGTCGCTCTCCAGATTTCAGGCGCATACAGCAGCCCAAGCTATGGAAAAGCAGACTCTCTTACATCTGGAGAAACTCAGGGACTCCGGCCAGTAGAGCGTGTTGATTTTGTTGAGGTTGCTGAGTTCTGTAACAAGCTTTCAGAATTGCAGGGATTGGAGCCTGTTTTCACAATTCGTGGCAATAACGTTACATACGATATAAAGAAGAACGGCTGGCGCATTCCTACGGAAGCTGAGTGGGAATATGCGGCACGCGGTGGTGTTGTTGATAACGAGGAAGCTTGGAACAATATTTTTGCTGGCGCAAGAAATGGCAAGGATCTTGGAAATTATGCGTGGATTAAGGAGAACAGCAACGGTGTGACACACGAGGTTGGTCTTAAGAAACCGAACGCAGCAGGTCTTTATGATATGCTTGGAAACGTTATGGAATGGTGCATCGATGTGTATGATGATATAACCAGAGGCGATTTCACAGATCCAGTTGGTCCTTCCAGAGGAAGCGAATATGTATGCCGTGGCAGTGGAAACGGTCATACATCATCTGTTACTGTACTGACACGTGACCACGATTTGCCTGAAAAATACTACAAAGACTTAGGTTTCCGTCTTTGCCGCACACTTAAATAGTAGAAAAATAAAGTGTGGGGGGAAGTCCGCTTGAAACTTCGCGCATCCGCGCTCGTTGCGCGATTCCCCCTAGTGAGCGCCCGTAACGCTTCCGTAGCGAATCGTTTCAATGCGCAGGGGAACGACAGTCCGGTGGACTGTCGTTAGTGGGTCTCGCGGAGAGCTATGCTCGTAGCGCGCGGTACGCTGTTACGGGCTACCCCATCTGCGGGCTTCAAGCGTCAGCCCGCAACGCCTGGCTATTCCTTCAGTTTCATGCCTGTGAACGTTACAAAAGCGACTTTTGTTCCAAGTTCGTCCGTTATATCTATTTCGTAGACACAGACGGAGCGACCGTCTTTTATCAGCTTTGATTCCGAAAAAAGTTTTTTTCCCTTTGCCATACCGATGAAATTTATCTGGCTTGTCACGGAGACAGTGTGCGGCTGCCTGAAATTCGACGACGCGGCGAATGTGAAATCTGCCATAGTAAAGATGACTCCGCCCATAACTCCGCCATAAGCATTCGTGTGCCGGCTGTCAAGCTCTAACGAGCATTTTGCGTAATGCTCGCCGACAGCCTCTAAAACTATGCCTGTCTGCTGTGACGAGTAAAGGTCTTTCCCGAAAAAATCGCGTGCTTCGGCAAGTGTAGCATCGTCGAAAAGTTGAGTGTCTGTCATGTTAGGCTCCTTCAGCTTCGCTTTGTAAGATATTCTGCTATCCTTTCGTAAGGGGACGGCGGGTTTATGAGAGTGCGCTTGAAAACGTTTGCGTTGTGTTTAGCCTGTATCTGTGCGGCGTTCGGTGCGTTCCCCGTCTGCGAGAACAACTCGACATCATGGTAAGTGAAGCCTAAGTTGTCTTCGTCTGTTTTGCCGCACATGCCGTCAGACGGAGCTTTGTGGGTAAGGTCGTATGGCAGGCCGAGCAAGTCTCCGAGCGCGACGACTTCAGAAACATGAAGACAGCGCAGCGGTGCGAAGTCTCCGGCAAGGTCGCCGTAAATCGTTGTGTAGCCGACAAATCCTTCGTCATAGTTGCCTGTGTTCGCGATTCGTGCTCCGTCAAGGCAGGCTGCCACTGCGTACAATGACACCATGCGGAGTCGCGACGGAGTGTTTGTTTTGAATTGCGGAGTAATTTGTAATTCTGAAGGCAGTGCGGAAACAATGCCGTCATAAGCGGCTTTTATGTTCACTGTGTACGGCTTAATCCCGATATGTGCGCAAAGCCGTTTGCTGTCCTCTATATCGCTTTGTGTTCCGTTCGGCATAAGCACGCCGGTGACATTCTCTTTTCCAAGAGCTTTGGCGCACATAGCGGCTACAACGGAAGAATCCTTGCCGCCGCTTATTCCGACGACGGCCCGTTTTCCTGCCGTTGCTCTAAAAAAATCCCGAATCCAGGAGATGATATTGTCTAAAACGATCTGAGCGTTGTCCATAAGTCGCATTGTATTTTTTCGGGGGGATTTTGGCAAGAACGCTGCTGGGGTTTTTAAGGGGGCAGAAAACTGGAGTTGCTTATAGCCCCCTTAGGTGAAGGGGGTGTGGTGAAACCTGGCTGCGGCTTTGCTGCGGACGGGTTGAACCCAGGGGGAAGGCACGACGAGCGCGAAGCGCGAAGTTTCCCCCCTCCTGCATAATCAGTCGCGTTTTTTCATGAAAAATCGGCCTTTCAGAAGTTTTGTCTCAAGCACGTTCACAAAAGCATTTTCATCGATTTTTTTTATAGCGCGGTACAACGGCTCTATTTGGTTTTTCGATACAACTGAATAAATCATTTCCCGCGGTGCTCCGTGGTATCCGCCTACGCCTTTGAACAGTGTCGCATCGTGGTTTGTGGATGTTTTTATCAACTCGACTATTTCGTCTTTCTTGTCTGAGATTATGAGCAGTGTTGATTTTCGCATTCGCATATCAAGAAGATTCACGACTTGTGTGCTCGCGAACTGGAAGATTATTGAGTAAAGTGCCCTGTCCCAGCCGAAAAGCAGTCCGAATACAAACAGAACGCAGCAATTCAATGCAAAAATAAGGTTCCATGCGCTTTTTCCGGTTTTCTCGGAAATCAGGATGGAGATAAAATCCGTTCCGCCTGTGGTGGCTCCTGCGAAAAGACAGAGGCATATCTGGCTGCCGTTTATAAGGCCGCCGAAAACAGCGCAAAGAAGGATGTCGTTTGTAACTTTAAGGCCTGTGAATAAATCGGTAAATAGACCAGTGGCAATTATTGCCCATATCGAAAGAAGTGTGAATTTCTTTCCGACGTGTTTGAAACATAAAGCCGCAGGAATAATGTTGAGAATCCAGTAAAAAAGACTGAACGGAATTGTTATACCAAGGTGTGTTGAGAATACTTCCTGCAATAACAGTGTTATACCGGTAAATCCGCCGGGCAAGAGGCCTGCCGCGTGAACGAACGTGTTCAGGTTCAGTGCCATTATGGCGGCTGCGAGTGTAACTTGAATGAATCGACCGATTAAGTGCACGCATATACTATAGCGCGAGGGTGTTCATTCGTAAAGAGTAAAAAGAAGACGCGAATACAAGGGGCAGTTGCATGTGCGCAAAGAAGGTGGGAGGTGGGTGCAGACCCTGTGCGGGATGGAAATAATTAGCCGAATAAAACATGAAATTATCAATCGGAAAGGGGTAGTATGATAGTTGTTTAAAATCAACTAACTCTAAAAAAGATTGAAACTTACCGATTTTTGTTAAATTTTTCCCATTTATTGCTATTTACAAAGAAAATCGGAAAAAATCCTTATTCGTTTGGAGATTTTCGATATTTAAGATTTGACATTTTACGGATTGTTATATATATTAAAAAATAGCGAGAAGTATATTCAAAGCTATGCTGTATAGCATGGGGTGTTTTTTACATGCTGGCAGCAGTTTTACAAAAACAACCTTCGTTCATCATCCGATTTTGCTAAAGGGCTGTTTTTAAGGCATCGGATTTTTGTTTCGTGTATGTCCTGTATGCCGGACTTCGGAGAGAGCGGAACGTATAACAACGTTTTAGATTCCAAAAAGTAATTTGAAATATAAGGAGTAATGCGGAAACTGGGGAGTTATGTCCGTATCTTCTTATATTCGGCTTGTTCAGAAATTCTGTGTGTGGAAAGAAATGTTTCTGCTGCGGGGTTTTGAGGAAGCTTGTTTCGAAGCACGGAAACAGTGCGAAAGTGAAATTTTGCGGACTGTTTTGAAACTCGTGGAGTTTTATGGTCTGTGGACACTTTGCAAATACGTAGGGTTTCTGTGAATCTGCTGTAAAGTTTTACCGGACTTTATGGCAATGGACTTGAAGATTTTGGGATTGCCGGGGTAGATGAGTCGAAGTCTTTGATTTTCATTTCCTCCAGCGCATCCTTTTCATATATAAAGCGCGTTGGGGGTGCAATATGAAAAAGAATTTATTGAAAAATACTCTAAAAGCTACAGGAATCCTTTTCTTTTCGATATTCCTTATGACTTGTAAAGACGTAGGTCTTGGAACGAGTGTCGATACGACTGCTCCAACAGTTACTATCGACAGTCCTGCTGCGAGCGAAATCACAAAAGGTGTGCTTGAATTCCATGGTACTGCCGATGATGACGGTGTAATTAAGGAAGTAACCGTTAAAATCGCAAGAACAGGCATGGTGTCAAAATCTGCCTCCAACGAAGATTATGAATATACTGCAACAGTAAGTAACAAAGAGTGGAAGCTCTCTATAGATACTATTAACGGCACTGTGAACAAGAATAACAAACTGTGCAAAATCCCCGACGGCACATATTCGATCACAGTTTCTGTCACTGATGGTTCTGCCCGTACATCGACACAGGCTACAACGTTCATAGTCGATAATACACCCCCAGTTGTTATCGTTACGTCTCCTGAACTTCGACAGGATTCAATGAACTACAACCTTCAGTTCGAGGGCAAAATCTACGATTCAACGTCGATAGAGGAAATGACGTTTGTAATCTGTGATGATGCCGGTAATAAACTTCTTGAGAAAGCTGCCACGCTCACTGGTTCCGGTGAATGGAAGGTGACTTTTAATGGTAAGAACGATCTTTTGATCGGTGTAGAAGGCGATACCCCCAAGCTTTCTGAAGGTACTTACCATTATTATCTGAAGGCGAAGGATGCAGCTGGAAGCGAAAATACGTATTTCTTCCATAAGGCAGATATCTACACGGATAAGTTCTCCCCAGACTCCCTTGAGGTATCTAACTGGGCAATCTTCGACAAAGGCAATGAGGACGATATTGCGGACTTAATAAAACACATTACGAATGACGGCAGAAACACTTCGGAATGGACGAAACTCGATGCAGAAGAAGTCAAAAATATCCGTATAAGTATCCCGGCAAAAAGTGGTGCTCCAAGTTTCGCGTTCTCCCCGGCGCAGCTTGCTTCTGTAACATTCAGCAATATCGATGGTATAGACACATCATCGCTTAATGAAGGTGACGCTATAGTCGGTTCAATCACACCCCCTGTCGGCGTAGACGCACCGTTTAAGAATGATACTTTCAAAGCCTATATCCTCACCGAAAATGATGTTAAAGCAAAAGTTACCGAACTTACAGCCCGCGCAAAAACTGGTGAAGTTGTTACTATAGAAGATGCCATGCTTGCTATAGTAGAGGAGCGGGTAGCAGCAAGAACCCTTTCTCCGCGTGAGTCAACTGTCTCAAATATCGGAACAGGAAGAAACTTTTCGATAAGCACGGAAACCCTCAAAGGTGGTGTCGCAAACAAGCTTGGCGGTGGTTCGTATTATGTATATATCCAGATAGAGAATACGAGCGGCAAGCTGTTTTCTGCTGTGGAAGGCTTTGGTATAAGCCTTTCTACACCGAAGCTTACTGTTAAAGATTTGCCGAAACCTCAGGAAATTATAAACACGTACGAGTTTAAGATTGAAGGAACTGCTCTTGTAAGTACAGGAGAACACGGCTGTAATCTTGAATATACGTTGAAGAAGGACGATGAAGACGAGAGTTCGGTCAGATCTATAAACGTAGAATATGATAGCGGTTACTGGTTCCTTGATATACCGGATGAAGACGGTACATACGTGTATACTTTCACCGCTCGTTCAAATAAATTCAATGCGCAGCTTCAAAGAACGATTATTGTCGATACGAATAGGCCGACGGCAGAGATAGTGTCTCTTTCTCAGAATGATAACGGAACCAAAGTTACGGCGAACGGAACGGCAGACGATGCCCTCAGCGGACTTGCAACCATAGATTACTGCTTAATCGAAGCGAACAAGACTCCTGCTGCGTCGGACTGGAAGCCATCCGGCTCAAGTTCGCTTGCGAACTGGAAACTGGAGCTGAATACATCAAATTATGAAGAGAAAGATTATAAGCTCTACATAAAAGTAACAGATGCGGCGGGGCACAGTTTCACAGCTGATAAAGGAATCACGATTGATAAATCAGCCCCAAGTCTTGAGCTTACTCAGAATACTGAGTGGGTGGATAAGGTTCTTAGGACGATAAGAGGAACTTCATCCGATACACACTTTGAGAAACTTACCGTAACTGTAAACAACGGTGAAACACAGGAAATATCAGTAAATAATAACGGTGTTTGGGAATGGGTTCCTGCAATTACGACTGATGGTAAATCCGTAACGATTACTGCAGATGGCGTATATACGGCTGTCTTTGAAGCAACGGATACAGTTGGCAAGGCAACAAAGAAAACCGCAAACTTTACATATGATAAGACCGCTCCAGAAGTTGAAGTAACTACGATTAAAGACGGTGATGTTACTACATCCGGAGGTACCGTTATTCTGGATGTCAAAGGCTCCGCGACGGATGCGACATCCGGGCTTGATAAAGTATTCTATAAAACAAAAAAGACCGATGATAAATACACTGAAATTAGAAATGTTGTCAAAACTTGGCAGACGAATCTTTCTGAATTGCCGGAAGGCGAGAACTACATTCAAGTTAAAGCAATTGATAAAGCCGGTAACGAAAAAGAACTTACTATAAATTTCACGACGGATTATAACCTGCCGACGCTGAATAATGACGCATTCAATACAGCACCGCAGTATATAAAGAAAGATGGAAGTTTCAGCCTGATCAAAGCTGATGCTGCGGCAGATTTGGCGATTGCGTCCGACAGCGTTGCAATATCAAAGCTTGAAATTTCTGCGCTCAAAGACGGTGTGGCTCAGTCTGGTACTGGCAGAGCCGACGGCAAGTGGTTCGTTTATGAAGTTCCTGCTGACACAAAGAAAACGACTCTCTTACCAGCTGATCTCGCTGGTATTCCGGCTTTTGCTGGTGCAGCACCTGTTGGAAATGCAGATTATGGTGCAAACGACGGCTCTTGGACAGTAACTGTAGCTGTATATGATAAGAGCGGTCAAAAATCCGAAAAAACATTCAGCTTCACGATAGACGCTACGTTGCCGGTAATCCACTTCCAGACACCGGCTGATGGAAGTTATATAGAAGGAAGTACAGTAGATATACGTGGAAATATTGATGAACCTGAGAAGGGAACAGGTATAGAGAGCGTAACGCTGACTATCAGTGGCAAGAAGGACGGAACTGTTGCTACGGAAACTTCCAGCGCGACAGTAAGCGGAAGAGACTGGTCATACACAATGAAGCTCCGCGACTACTGGGATGAAGGTTCTGTGACTGTTTCTGCAACGGCAAAAGACAGGGCTGGAAACGAAAGTGCTGTTGCGGCTGTTGAGTCATTCACAATTGATCAGAATGCACCTGTCGCGGGTCCGATAACTATAAAAGTCGGCGGAACAGAGACATCTTCTGCATGGCTTAAAGGAAATTTCGAAGCGAGCGGAATTGTTACGGATTCACTCGGATTGTCAAAAGACGATTTTACGCTCACTGTCAAAAAAGACGGTGTTGCTTTGACTGATGTGGCACCTGTTACGACTAAAGTGTCCGACACGGAATACTCATGGAGCTACAACATTGAAGCAGGATCATCTGGTTCCTATGAAATAAGGGTTAGCGCGAATGACCTTAGCGGTAAATACGCTTCTGATGTGGTAAGAAATGTTTATATTGATAAAGACGCCCCGATACTCACGATAAGCAATATCGGAACGAATGAGATTCTTTCAAACACATCGTACATTGTTCGCGGAACAGCAATAGACAAGCCTGACGGAACTCATGCTGGGGTAAAGAGCCTTGAGTACAGAATTGACGATGGTGACTGGACAGCCATAAATGTCGCAGAAAACTGGACATCGACTCTCACTCTGGGACCTGACGGAATAGCAGAAGGAAATCATACTATAGAAATAAGGGCTGAGGATGACGCTGAAAATAAGGCGACGAACGTAAGCGCAAGCTTTATGGTTGACCTTTCATCACCAGTTATTACACTTGCTGACGGCATCACTGTACCGGACTATACGAACGAGCCTCTTGTACTGAGCGGAACCGTTACAGATACGAACCCGCTTTCCGTTGGTGTGAACGGTGCTATGACGGTCAAGGCTTATGTGAACGATGAAGAAAAGCCTATCATATACGACAGGACGGCAGGAACATGGAGCTATACTCTGCCGGCTTCTGCGGATCACTCTGACGACGGACTTAAAACAGTCCGTATAGTCGCAACTGATGCAGCTGAAAAATCATCCGAAATTTCGAAATCAACTACTATAGATACAACTGCGCCTACTGTGGCACCGAACAACCCAGGCTCTGTAGACGGTAGTTTTAAGCTTTCTGCTACCGTATTCGATGGTACCGGTAAGGGCGTTGCCTGGGTTAAATACTCGTTTGATAATGAAGCCACCGATTCTAGCTGGAAGAATATGTCAGTAATAGGAAACGGTAAATATGAAACTGAATCAATTGGTAAAAATGATATAGGCGAAGAAGAAGGCGAAAAGACTATTTATATCAAATCTTCTGATGGACTAAATACGACGGATGCTCAAGCTGTAGATTTCTACTATGATTTTGGCAATCCTGAAATCACCGAAACTAGCATAGGTTCTGGTGCTGTTACGACTAATGAAGCTTTCTCATTGTCAGGATTCGTATATGATACAAATGCTTTGTCACTTGGCGAGGCAGTAGCTATAAAATCTGACAATGATGTTATAGATATTAAATTAGCTTTGTCTAACATGACGCTCGTTACTGCTGATAACTATGAATCACTTGGCGCGACAACGGATCAAATCGGACAATACAAATGGATTCAGCTGTTCTCTGTAGGTGACGGAAACGAAAATGGCGCAATACATCTTAATGATGGAAAATATATATTCACAATAACGGCAAAAGATGTTGCCGGAAAAATAACTGATTTATCACGTACAATTTCTGTAGATACGACTGCTCCTGTATTCTCGCCGAATACAGCTGGCGGCACTGATTATATCGATTACACAGGAACTGATTCTGTAGACGGAACTGACGGAAAGACTTGGCGTAGAACTTCTGTTGTTACGTTGGCTGTAGTTGTTAGTGATGAGGCTGGCGGAAGCGGTCTTTCGACTGTAGGTTACGCGACAGAAAACGGAAAAACTGGCTCTTTGACAAAAGCTGCGTCTGGCAAGTGGACTGCTTCTGTTCCTCTTGACGAGGGCGAAAACAAGATATACCTGACTGCTACAGATACGGCAGGAAACGTTTGCAGATATCCTGCGGCGCAGAATGGCGTTCTGCAATTCGAAAGCATCTTTGTAGATACGACTGCTCCGGCAATCACTGCAGATGAATGCGATTCTCTCACGAATGATACGTTCACATTGAGCGGAACTGCAGCAGACGAAGGCGGAAGTGGTATTGCGTCCGTAGCCGTTTCTGTAAAGAAAGCGGACGGAACTCCGGTTGCTGGTACATGGACAATGACGAGCGGTACTACAGGCGGGGCATGGAGCATTACGTTCAACACAGCGAAGGCAGCTGTAAACGCAGCTAACAAGCTTGCTGATGGAACATATAATATAACGATAGCAGCCACCGACAAATCTGGTCGGGAATCTAAAGTAACGAAGAACGTACAAATTGATACAACAGCACCTAGCACTCTTAGTATAAGCGCACCTGTTGACGGAACTACAGGCAATGTGTCACTGTCAGGACCATCTTATGATTTCCGAGGAACGGTAAAAGACAACGCTGGCGGCGCTGGTATGTCGAAGATTTCTTATGCGTTCGTGAAGGCTGGTGACGGAATTACTGCTACTGTGGCTGCACCAACCGAAGCATCCGCATGGACTGATGTTTC
>JAIKVO010000193.1 GCA_024685655.1 Treponemataceae bacterium | reverse complement strand
TTTTTTGAATTTTGTTTGAGAGCGAAGTTTATATTCATAAACGGTTATATCACTCATAAACCAAGTTCATCCCATAGCTCTTGCGGATTGTTATATGATTTATATCGCTCTGGATGTTTTTCCATTTTTTTTTGATTCGCGTAATGCAGCTTTTAGTTGTCTTGTCGGTCGGTGTATTCCGTCTACGGTATCATCTTTCCTCGAAAAGAGGCGAGAAAAGAAATTGCTTTCTGCTGGTATGAATTTGCCGATTGTTACACCGTTTTCTTCAATCTGTACCGGTTCGTTATATGAGCGGATGTTGTTGTTAAATTCAGCCATTGAAACTACAAGCATTTCTTCCCCCTGTTTATGTAGCCCGAATATAAGGTATATTACCCAGTGAAAATCTGTCAAGAACAGAAACGGAGAAGTGAGTTGTTAGAAACTCGTATAAAACCCATTTCATGATTTTATAACTTTGTCCAAAGCTTTATTCATAACGCGTCGAACTTCGTCAACAACCCTTTACCAGACAGTTTGAACGTCATATTTTGGGATAATTGTATCGTGTGTTATAAGTGTTAGATTTTTTGCACTGGGCACAAGAAATAAGAATTCGGTCGAAAGGGTCTCTGTGAATTAAGTCTAGAGATTTTGTATTTTCAACATATTCGCTAATTATAGGCAAATAATTGAATCCAGCATTTCAGCATAAGTTCTCAAGTTCAATGATAGAAAGAGTGCTATCCAGTTTGCCAAGTTTTTGTTTTATTGCAATTTCCCAAAAAGAAGCCATGCTGTAAAAACATTCTTCGTTTTCCATTAATGTTTTTGCGGTATTAGAAAGATCTTGGCTTCCTTGGGCATCCCAAAGGATTGCATGTGTGTCTAAAAGATATTTCATCACATATACTCCGCAAAATCATCTATTGGTTCGTCGAAATCTGGTGCGATAAATGAGATTTTATCTTTAAGTGCGCCGAAGTAAGATTTTTTTTGAGTTGTGTTTTCTTTTTTATTGCGAGAAAGTAAGAAAAGAGCAAAATCATACAACTCTTGCTGAGCTGTCGCAGACATCGTTTCATATATTTTCATCAATGCTTCCGCCATTGTTTGCCCCCTGTTTTATCGAGTTACCTATAGTGTAACACATTTTAACGGATTTGTAATTAACTTATTACTTTAATTCGTCTTATTACGCCCAGACCCACGGCGCAAAATCATTTTAAACTATTTTTGATACTTTCCTTCTATCATCTTCCATATTATTATAAAACCATAGCACGACCGCAGTGGCACGAATCAACGAGTCATGACGCATGCATCGGAGTATGCAACCCTCGGCTCGAATCGCATTGGAGGAAAAATGCATCCACTTACAAAATGGGTAATCGATAAGATTGAAAAAGACTATAAAGACGATGTTGCGCTTTTAATCGGAATTAAAGGGCATTCCACAGATGGAGACGAGCACGGAGAAATTTTTGATTATTTTGTGCCAGCGACGGAGCGTGCGGACGAGCTTACGGAAACCTTTATAATTGATGGTGTCGGACACGATTTGTACCCGCGCTCCTGGGAACGTCTTGAGAATTCCGTGAATCTGAACGATATGCCGATTGTTCTGGACAATGCGACAATCCTTTATTCCCGAAGCGAAGAAGATACAAATCGCTTTGAAGAATGCAGGAAACGCCTGCGCGAGAACCTTCACAACGACACTTTTGTTTATGGGAAGGCACTTGAATGTATGGACAAGGCTTTGGAAATCTACCGTTCCATGATTTTTGAAGAAAAACTTTACCGCGTCCGTTCGGAATCTGACTGTATTCACGAGTGGCTTTCAAGGGCGGTTGCCTATTTGAATCACACGTATACAGAAAGTGCCATTTACAGCGAAAGTCAGGCATACAATGAAGATGAAAAAAGCCGAATGTATTCCTGCCCCGAAATGAAGACCGTGCCCGAAGACTTTTTTACAAATGCGAAAAAGCTTTTGGAAACTGATGATGTGGAAGTCCTGCGAAAAACAGTTTTTGCTCTTCTAAAATCAACGAGGAGCTTTATTCTGGAGCATAAGCCTGTGTCATCATCTGCTTCGGATTCCCCCGATTCGCCCGACTCCGCCGACGCGCGCGACACCCTAGCAATCTCAAAAGTTGATTATCGCGGGCTTGCGAACTGGTATCAGGAACTGAGCCTTACATGGCGGCGGCTGCGCTATTTCTGCCAGAACAACATGGTCGAAAAAGCGTATACAGACGCGTGCTATCTGCAGGAGGAGTTCCTGTACATCGCTCAGGAATACAAGGTTCAGGAGCTTAATCTTCTTGATTCTTTTGATAGGGATAATCTTTTGCTTTTGGCAAAAACGGCAAACAGGTTCGAAGAAATTATTCAGGGAATCTTGGCGGACCACGGCGTGAAGATTAATTCCTACAAATCTGTGGAAGACTTTTTGGCAAAGCGCGGCTAAAACGGAGATTCTTTGTGAAATATCGAAACGCGGCTGATATTTTTCCCGATGAATTGCTGGCGGAAATCCGTAAGTATTCTTCGGGAGAATTAATCTACATTCCAGAAGAGTCTCAAACAAAAAAGGGCTGGGGCGAAAAATCAGGCTCGCGCGATTTCTACATAAAACGAAATGCGGAGATACGCCGGAAACACAGCGAGGGAAAATCCATAGCCCAGCTTGCCGATGAGTTTTTGCTTTCGACGGATTCCATCAGACGGATTTTGTACAGCTAGACCGAGGAT
>JAIKVO010000192.1 GCA_024685655.1 Treponemataceae bacterium | reverse complement strand
GCGAGCAGGCAGGTCGGTGGCCGGACTGTGAAGCGCAAACACGCTTGAGCGTGGTCGGAGGCGGAAGCCGTAGCCCCGAAACACCCGGTTCTACGCGCCCGTATATTCCTGTGTTGCTGTGTGAAATTGACGAACGGCTTGTATGACTGTATAATCGGGGCATATAAAAAAGTCCTCTTAATGCATTTTTGCGGTGGAATACTGTAAAAATGTGTATTTGTTTGTAGAAGGGGTTTTTATATGAAGAAGATTTCTAATTATGTGGTAGCCTTGCTTGTAGTATTTGTTTGTGCTGTATTTGTTTCGTGCGCAAATTCGTACACGCTCGGTTTGAATGAAGTTGGGTTTGAGCAGATTTCAAACAATGCTTCTGGCGATTATACGCTTACAACATTGACGGTAAGGTATGATTCTAATGGAGCAAAAACGGGAGAGAGTTCATCGGTTGATGGAGTCCGCTCTTCGAATCAGTTGAAGACAGAGGTCGGGATTATCAAGCTGTTGAGCGATGCAAAGTCTTATGCTAATTCAGATTATTCAAAGATTGTATTGTACAAATGCGTGACGAATAATTCTGGAGTAAAAACAGCAGAATACTGGTATCAGTATAAAAGATAAAGTTAAAAAGGCGGATGATTTGGTTTGAGTCTGCCTGAGCGTTGTGCTTTTCTTAAGGAGGATTCAATGGACGGAAAAGAATTGCTTGATCAGTCTATACGCCGCGTACCCGATTTCCCTACGCCGGGTATTCTTTTTTATGATATTACGGGTGTGCTTGTTAAGCCAGAGGCGTTCAAGTATTGTCTTGATGAGATGACAAAACTTTATGAGAATGCAGAAATCGATGCCGTTGCCGGTGTTGAGTCGCGCGGTTTTGTTTTCGCGGCGCCACTTGCAGAGCGTCTTGGCGTTCCTCTGATTCTTATCCGCAAGAAAGGCAAGCTTCCCGGCAATACATACGGATGTAAGTACGCGCTTGAGTACGGCACTGCGGAGATTGAGGTTCATAAGGCTGATATCAAGGCCGGCGAGAAGATACTCGTTATTGACGACCTTATCGCGACGGGCGGAACGCTCAAGGCGGCTCGGAATGTAATAGAGCAGGGCGGAGCCACTGTAGCGGAGTTTTTCGGCATCATAGGATTGCCTGAGCTTAACTATAAGAAAGTTCTGGAGCCAACGCCTGTTAAGACTCTCATTGATTTTGCAGGTGCGTAATTGTGCTAAGTTTTGCGCGGAATTGTGCTTTGTGCTATGCAATGTGCTGTTTCGCGCGGATTATGTATCTCGGAGTTTAAAAGAAAACCCCTGAAATCGGGCTGTACTGATGCAGTCAACGTTTTCAGGGGTATTTTTTCAGAGTCTTGTCTGATTAGACATCGTTAATCGGACTGATTAGCAAATCATAATCCGGATACTTCATAAGATGATTTCTGAACAATCTCTGTTGCCCGCTTTTTGTATTGGTTATCTTCCTTTTCTTCCTGCTTTGTCGATGAGCAGCTGATAAAACTAAAAGCAATAATAGCAATAGCAAGTGCAGATAAAAGTTTGTTTTTCATAAAACCTCCTCCAATTCCATTTATTATGGAAACTATATTCAATTATCATACGTTTTTTATTTCTTGTAAACTGATTTATGCAGATAATTGGTATATTTCCTCTGTTTCTTTCTATTTTTGTAAACCAAGAAAAGTGGCTAAGATGTCGGCGGCGCATTTGCAAAGATCCGGGCAGGGGCGTTTCTTGTAGTATTCGGCTGTTCTTTGTTCCGGGGCGGGCGCATACGGGTCGCCGGAGACAGTGCTGTTTTGCTGATTTCTGGATGTTTCTGCGTCGTGCGTGGCTTGTACCGCTTCTGTAGCTTTTTCCGATGCATTTTGCGTTATTGGTACAAGTCCGAGCAGCTCTCGGCATACTATGGAGCCGTTTTCTTCCCGGAAGCGGGCGGCAAGCTCCTGAATGCACTTGTAATGCTCCATTTTTGCGTCCTGCGAGTCCGGCGGCGCGGAAAAGCCGTGCGCAAGCCCGAACGCCATGAACATTCCGCTCACTGCTCCGCAAACTTCCCGGAGTCTTCCCATGCCGCCCCCGAACGACGAGGCGAGTTTCATCGCTGTTTCAACTGAAAGTCCGCTTTCTTTGAACCATTTTTCGTCTTGAAAGGCGGCAAGCACTGCCTGCGCGCACGTGTAACCGTTAAGAAAGTTTTCTTTTGCTTTTTCACCGTAAGTCATGCGTGTATTATAGCAGATTTCGCGCCGCCGGGGAATTCCGAAACGATTCGCAGCGAAGCTTCTAGCGGTGCATCGTGCTAAGTTTCTAGCGGGGCGGTGCTCCGCCCTGCCAAAAAAAATATTTCGATAAAAATTTAACAAAAAACTCGCAAAAAAACTTGCCTTTTTTACGCCAATTCATAAAATATAATAATATGAGAAAATTCACGTTCAAGGGCGGTATTCATCCGCCGGAAATGAAGGAACTCTCAAAAGACAAGAAAATTGAGTGTGCATTCCCTTCTACTAAATCAGTGTGTATTCCGGTGACACAGGGCGGTGCTCCGAACCAGAGCCTTGTTAATCCGGGAGATTATGTGGTCAGGGGGCAGGTTATTGCCCGCTCCGATGCGTTTATGTCTGCGCCTGTTCATGCGTCAGTATCTGGTACTGTAAAAAAGATAGAGAACAGGCTTGTAACGGCCAATGTTGAGGCTCTGTGTATTGTGATTGAGTCGGATGGTTCCGACAAAACGGAGTTTCTTGCGCCGCTTGATCCTTTTGCTTGTACAAAAGAAGAAGCTCTTGCTCGCGTTAGAGAAGCCGGTATTGTCGGTATGGGTGGAGCGGCTTTCCCAACTCACGTAAAACTTAATCCTCCTGCTGGCAAGAAAATAGACTGTGTTCTTGCGAACGCCGCCGAGTGCGAACCGTATCTTACTGTAGACTACAGGACGATGCTTGAGTCAGCTGACAAGGTTGTGGACGGTCTTGCTATAACCGTAAAGATAACTGGTGCTGAATCAGGTATTATCGTTCTGGAGGATAACAAGCTCGATTTGGTCGAGGTTCTTTCTGGTGCGATAGACAAACATGTCATGAAAGACAAGCTTGGCGTAACTGTCTGCAAGACAAAGTATCCGCAGGGCGGTGAGAAAAGTCTTATCCAGGCTGCCGTTGGTCGCGAGATTCCTGCTGGCGGACTTCCTGCTGATGCTGGCTGTGTCGTAGACAACGTTGGTACGCTTGTCGCTATTTCAGAGGCATTCCGCGAAGGCAAGCCTTTAATTGACAGAAGCTTCACTGTTTCTGGTCTTAGCTGCGAGAATCCTTGCAACCTTAAGGTGCCTGTAGGAACGCTCGTCGGTGACCTTATTCCTGAAGTTATTCAGCTTAAGCCGGGGG
>JAIKVO010000151.1 GCA_024685655.1 Treponemataceae bacterium | reverse complement strand
AGTTTTGGTGGCGCGGCTGTAAAAGAGTAGACCATGAAAAAAACAACATTTATTACGCATTTTAAGCGCACTTCTGCTTTTGCAACTGGTGTGACGCTGGTGTTATGTCTTGCTATCACGTTTGTTTCGTGCAGTTCTGTCGGCGCAGCTGGTAATGGAGTGGTCGGCGATACTGTTGATATGGCCGAAGACCCCGGCATTTTCTGCGAGAAAGTGGATGGCATTCCGTCAGGCTTTTATTTCGGTGCGGATGTTTCTTCTGTACTGGCTCTTGAAAAAAGCGGTGTTGTCTTTAAGGACAAAAACGGCAACCCGGAAGATATTTTCAAGACGCTCAAAAAAAACGGTGTAAACTGCGTCCGGCTCCGTGTATGGAACAACCCGTTTGACGATGACGGAAACGGATTTGGGGGCGGCAATAACGACATTGCAACTGATATAGAGATTGCAAAGCGTGCAAAAGCGCAAGGAATTGATGTTTATCTTGACTTCCATTATTCAGATTTTTGGGCTGACCCAAGCAAACAGGCAGCGCCGCGCGCATGGAAGGGACTTTCTGTTGATGACAAAGCAACAGCGCTTTATGATTACACGGTAGCAAGCCTTAAAGCCGTTAAAAAAGCCGGCATTACGCCGGTAATCCTGCAAATCGGAAACGAGACGACAGGAACTTTTTGCGGTGAAAACAACTGGATTCAGATAACCAAGCTTTTCTCCGCAGCTTCAAAAGCAATGCGTGAAGTTTTCCCGAAAGCCAAAATCGCCGTACACTTTACGAACCCAGAGAAATCTGGTGAATATAACCGCTACGCGATGATTCTTAACAGATACAAAGTCGATTATGATATTTTCGCTTCCTCGTATTATCCGTATTGGCACGGTACCTTGGAAAATCTGACTTCAGAGCTTAAGAACATCAAAGAAACATTCGGAAAAGAAGTTATGTGCGCTGAAACTTCGTACGTACATACGTATGAGAATGCGGATATGACGGGAAACACGATTTCAGAGGAAACTGTCTGCGACAAGCCTTATCCGGCGACGGTGCAGGGGCAGGCGAACGAAGTTCGTGACGTAATAGCCGCCGTAACTGCTGCTGGCGGAATAGGCGTGTTTTACTGGGAACCGGCATGGATCAGCGTTCCTGGAAATAATTACGAAGAGCAGTTCGCGTTATGGGAAAAATACGGATCTGGCTGGGCTTCAAGTTATGCGTCAGTTTATGACCCGGAAGACGCGGGTGTTTATTACGGGGGCTCTTCTTGGGATAATCAGGCTATGTTCGACTTTGACGGAAAGCCGCTCGATTCACTTTCTGTGTTCCGCCTTGTAAAAACAGGCTCTGTAACTTCTGTGCGCCCGGATGCCGTTGAGCTTTCCGTTGTGAAAGTGCGGCTTAAGGATTCTTTCACTTTGCCGCCGGAAGTTTCTGTTTTGTACAACGACGGCAGCAAAAAATCAGTGTCTGTTGAGTGGAGCGGTACGACCCGCACCGGCGAAAAACTTGAGGAATTGCCGTTTATGGGACCAGCTGTCTACTTTGTAGATGGTAAAATCGATGGCTCAGATATTATACCTGTGCTTCAAGTTCAAGTTGTAGAGAAAAACTATATCGACAATCCGTCTTTTGAAGAAAAAGACATTTCCATGTGGTGTCTTAACAACAACGGCAACGTCACGACAGAGCTTTATGTTCAGGAAAAGCTTTCTGACGCTTATTCAGGCTCAAAGGCACTTCATTTCTGGTCATCGAACAATGTTGATTTTACAGTTGAGCAGACAGTGCAAAAACTGGAACCTGGAAAATATAAGTTTTCCATTGCGATTCATGGCGGGGATGCTAAAGACGCAGATATGAAGATATATGCAATTGCTGACGGAAAACGATACGAAGCTGTGACGAAAGTTGACGGCTGGCGTAATTTCTTTTTCCCATGCATAGATGAGATAACGCTTTCCGGCTCTGAGATAACTGTAGGCGCATCAATAAAATGCGGTAAAAACGGATGGGGCAGCCTTGATGACTTTGTGCTTGCACCAGTGGAGGAATGATGCCTAAGTACAGTTTTACACCGGAATATCTTACAAAAGATGGAAAGGCGTGGTTTCCTGTAATGGGCGAAATGCATTATTCGCGCTATCCAGATAAATACTGGAAAGAGTCTCTTTGCAAGATGAAAGCCGGTGGCGTAGACGTTGTTTCATCTTATGTTATTTGGATACATCACGAAGAAATAGAAGGTTCATACGACTTTTCTGGCGGCAGAGATTTACGCGCTTTTGCTGCCGCATGCCGTGATTGCGGAATTAAACTTTTCCTGCGCATAGGTCCTTGGTGCCACGGAGAAGTGCGTAACGGCGGATTCCCGGACTGGCTTCTAAAAAAGCCTTTTAAAGTGCGCGAAAACGACGAGGATTACTTTGCTTGCGTTGAAAAATGGTATTCTAAAATTTACAGCATGGTTTCCGGTTTCCTATGCGCAGAGAACGGTGACGACAACACGATTATCGGCATTCAGATAGAGAATGAGTTCGGGCATTGCGGCGGCCTTCACGGAGAAGAAGGCGAGTATCACATGCGCCGCCTTACAGAAATTGCAAAAAAAGTCGGTTTTAATGTGCCGCTTCTTACTGCCACCGGCTGGGGAGGCGCTGTCACTGGGGGACTGCTTCCTGTTATGGGCGGCTACTGCGATGCACCCTGGGATCCGCGCACTACCGATATTGAGCCGAGCGGCAACTACATTTTTACGCATGAGCGGAACGACCATAACATCGGAAGCGATTACGGTTTCGGTGCCGGCATAACATTCGATCTTTCTAATTTTCCGTATTTAACCGCGGAACTGGGTGGCGGCTTACAGATGACGAATCACCGCCGGACGGAAGCAGCCCCCGAAGATATAGGCGCAATGTCGCTCGTAAAGCTCGGTTCTGGCGTTAATCTGCTCGGATACTACATGTACCACGGCGGAACAAACCCTGACGGCAAACTTACAACGCTCCAAGAAAGCCGCGAGACTGGCTATCCGAACGATTTGCCTGTAAAAAACTATGATTTCCGTGCGCCAATCAGGGAGTATGGCCAAGTTTCTGATACTTTACGCGAACTTAAGCTTCTTACGTATTTTGTCCACGATTTTAATGACGAAGTTTGCCGTACAAAAGCTGTTATTCCGGACGAAAATCCGCTTAATCCGTCTGATATGGCGCACTTACGGTATTCCTTCAGGAGCGACGGCAAAAGCGGCTGGCTTTTTGTGAACAACTATGTCCGCCGGCACCATTGCGAAGAACACAAGAATGTAACGCTTACTGTTCCGCCCTCCGTTTGCCCGGATGCAGTTTCTTTTCCACCGATGGATATTCGCGACGGTAACTACTTTTTCTTGCCTTTCAACATGAAGTTGGGCGAAGCTGTAATTGAAAGTGCGACTGTGACACCGTTCTGCCGAATTCGTTCTGAACTAGCGGAAAACGAAGACATATTCGTGTTCTACGCGCGCGAAAACGTGACTCAATCATCTGATGAAGTGGAGTTTTTCCGTTTTAAGAACGGCGCGTGCACTGGCAAAGACGCGTGCACTGGCAAAAGTGTGACCGCTTCAAGCACTCTTGCGACCGGCAATAACACGGCGGGCGCGAAAAACATCCTTGTTCTTTCCCGAAAAGATGCTCTCAACGCATGGAAATCTGCGTCAGGTTCCATCATCATAACAGACGGCGTTCTTATTCAGAACGAATTCGGCGAGGATGTGCTTTCCGGCAGGAAAGAAATACGTTTTGCAGCATATCCACCGCTAAAAAAAGTTCCAACTGGTTTTGTGTACAAAGGAACTGTTTCCAAAAATCTTTACAAAGACGGGACAGACTTTCAGTTTGCTGTGTACGAAAATGAATCTTGTTGCGTTGTAAGGACTATCTCAGGCTGCGTCTATGCGTCTGAGGTAGAGAGCATTCCGAGCGGAAAGAAATTCCGCGTAGATGTGTCGTCTATTACCGATTTTCTTCGCAAAAAACAATATGATAACGGTTTTTGCGATTGTTTTATCCGCTTTTTCTATGAGGGCAACAAAGCTCGGCTCTATGCGACAGTCAACGGTGAGCGTAAGCTGATCGCCGACAACTTCTTTTCCGGTGCGGATTACGCGTGGGAAATAGGGCTTAAAAGATTTTTGCAGCTTAACATCGATTTTTCGGATTTGGAACTGGAAATAGACACACTCAAAAAAACAGATGAAATCTTTTTTGAGTCACCAGTCCGCATGACAAGCGGAAAGGTGTGCCGTCTTTTGTGCACAGGTTTCGAATATGAATGGAGCTATGTTCTGCAATCAGATTAGAATTTTGCGAGCGGTACGAAAACATTCCGCGAATGCATAATTAGCATATAACGAGCAGCACGGTGGCTAAAGACTGGCGAGCGGCACGCATCCCCACGGCTTGTCGTGCCAGCTTAGAAAATCTTCGATAATGCTGTGAGCTTTAGGCGAAACGCTTGAAATCGGTACGCCAGCAAATCGCGATATCTCTGCAAGTCGTGGCTTCGCGGATGCCCCCAACATGTCGCCTCTGCTTGCACCTGACGCAACAAGCGGGTCGATATATCGCATCTTCACGTTAAGATTCACGCAAAAATGATTGTCCAAAGGCTTTTCCGTGTGTTCTATGTGTTCCATCGTTCTGTATGTGACGTAAAGCTGCTTTAACTCACGCAATGAATCCCCGGCGGAACTCGCGCCACATGTGAAACTTGCGGCAAATGCTGATTCTCCGCCAAACGCAGAGTCCGCGCCTGCGCTATCCTTGTTCGCGCCAAGACCTGCTTCAAGTTTTTCAAAAATCTGTTTTTCGCTGAATGTCATGAAATCCGCCTCGTCCAGGACTCCGCAGTTTACCGCGCGGTTCATTATCTGCCCCAAAAGGTGAAGACAAAGCTTGTTTTCGTTTAGCTGTAAAATGTGCCCTATGTCGCAGAACTTCTCGCAGTAAAGCTCGGCAGCCTCGACAGTGCGGAAGCCAAGCTCGTCAATGCCGTCACTGTTTTTCAGTACTGCAAGATCACCGTAAGTATACTGAATTTCATCGAGTGTCCAGCTTCCGTCAAGCACAAGCCCCGAAGGATACATATACTCCAGCCTGTCCGCGCTCAGATGCGGAATCTCGTTGTCAGCCACCGGATAAACGTGATAATCGGCGACTTGTTCCGGCGTAAGTCCGTCCTGAGCAAGGAGTTCCCTGAGCATTTTATCCTGTTTTATCATAAGTGCGTTCGGCTCCTCTGTCGAAGTTTGGGTGAGCGCATCACCTTTACGGAAATCGCTGACATGACTGAAAACAGGCGTTGAAACGTCGTGAAGCAGCCCTGCAACTGTCTGTGCCTTGTCGTGTGTGAAATGCCACACAATCAGCGCGACACCCTTACTGTGGTCGAGCCTGGAATAGTAGAATCTGTTCCTGTAAAGATTCGTCCAGTCTGTTCCGCAAAGAAGCCCGATGCCTTGGAGACGTTTAAGAATAGGAAGCTCGAAATATTTATCAAGAAAAGCAGGGTAGTCGTCATCGGGGCAAAGAATGCGGAAATAGTTGTTTATATCGATTTTTTGTGTAGGAAAGCGGGTAAGCATTGTTTCCCATGAAAGCGGGTCGTAGCGGTTCATGGGGAAGAGTGTACAAAAGGATGTTTTGTTTGTCAAATCTCAGTTTTCGTGGAGCAGTTCATAGTTACAGTGCGCAACATCACATTCCATATCATGGTGAAGGTGTAGACCGTTTCCCATGCATTTGTTCCATTGTTTGCACTTTTTGCATTTTCCGTGTTTTGCCCACGAACGGTCTCTTAGATTTTGGAATTTGTTGTTCCATACGTCCATGAAGCTTACTGAAACTTCATTTTTCTCGGTGCCGGAAGTCTTATTATGAGTGTCGCCGTAAATATTTCCCTGGATAAAATCTTTTCCGCGGACGCTAAGACATGCGCCTATCGAACCGTCGCACATTACGGAGCCTACGTTTATACCGCCACGGCAGAAGAAAAAGTAGTCACGAGCTTTTAGCTCGTAGTTCCCAAGCCAACCTTCGCACGCATAATTCAAAAGGATGGAGCGGCCTTGCTTGTCTTTGTAGCTGCGCGTCTCAACTATAAAATCCATCATCTTTTTGTATTCTTCTTTTGACAGTGAAAGGTCGTTCTGGCTGGCGCGGCCTTCTGGAAAAATTGAGAAAATGCGCCACATCTTTACACCGCGTTCAATTAAATCGTCGCGTAATGCAGGAAGAATATCCAGATTTTTTTTGTGCACGCTCGTTATTACGTCAAAAATCAGGCGGTTTCCGTATTTTTTCTGAAAATCTACCGCAAGCTTTATTCCGGCGCAAACTCTTTTATATGATTGTGGGTTTTGCCGCAGATAAGTATGCTCTTTCTCAAATCCGTCTATACTGAAGCTCATGGATGTCATTCCGGCATTTATAAGAGACACGAATCTTTGCGGCGTAATAAGCATTCCGTTCGTAACTATGCCCCAATTATATCCGTGTTTTATTATCTCTTTACCTACATCTTCCAAATCATTGCGCAGTAACGGTTCTCCGCCTGTTATGCATACGCTCAGCCGTTTTTCTGGATTTTTCAGTTTGATGTCATCAAGCACTTTTATAAAATCTGCGGCAGGCATGTCCTGAGTTTCGGACTGCTTAAGACAGTCGCTTCCGCAGTGAAGGCAGTTCAGGTTGCAGCGCAGTGTGCATTCCCAAAAAAGATAATTGAGCCTGTGTTTTTTTGTCACAGATTTTCTGTAGAATCGGAATAAAAAGTGTTTGAAAGATGTTGAAAAATCCATTGTCTAATTCTGGGCAAAACCGTTGTCAGATTTCAGTTCTCTGATGATTCCGGCGGAGTAGTCTGTTTGTCGTCCAGCTGGATATTCTTGTTACTTATTTCATATTCACCGTTGCCAAAACCGGTATGCCCGGTAAGGTTACTGTTCGAGAACGATACGTTAATTGTTTTGTTGTCGTAAGAACCGTTCTCTGCGCCATCAATGTCTTCCGCAGAAATAATGAACTGAAATGAGTTAGGGTCATAATCGTTCCAAGCCAGATGATAAGCTCCGTTCTCGTTCGTAAAAACATCAGCACTGTTATGTAAGCCGTCTTCATCATCGCTTTGTTCAGAATTGACTCGTTTTGCATTTACTTTTATGCCTTGTATAGGATTGTTCTGTGCGTCCGTGATTGTACCGTCAACTGTGAAAAAGTTTCCGGGAACACCGTACATACAGACCATCGGCGAACCGTACATGACTGGTTCAATGCAACCAAATGCTGAAAAAAGTGAAGTAATTCCAAGGACCTGAAGAATTTTTGAAAGAAGTTTTACAAAACCTGTTTTTATTTTTTTTGCCATATTAAAATTTTACACCATTAATTTTTTTTTGTCTAGTTAATGCAGCGTTTTGAACGATGGGTAATTTTCTTGTGCGATTTTTACTGGTTTCTGCCCCATTCAAAATCTAGATTGAATGTTTTCATGATTTTTTGTATTATTTTTTTTGCGGAGAAAGCGCGTTTCACTCCTTTGTCCGCATCATGTTTTGATGTCTCCGCTGAGGATTTTATGATTATCGATTTTCATGCCCATATTTATCCCGAAAAAATAGCGGAGAAAGCTACGGAGGCGATTGGAGCGTTCTATGACGCGAAAGCCGCAACACATGGCAATCCGGAGAATCTTATAAAAATCGGCAGCAAAATCGGTGTCGAGAAATACATCGTTCATTCATGCGCGACGAAAATGAATCAAGTTCCGTCGATAAACAATTATATTTTAGAACAATGCGCGCTTCACAAGGAGTTCGTGGGTTTCGGCACTATGCAGCTGGGATTCGAGGATTTTGAGGCGGAAATTAAACGCATACATCGTGCGGGAATACGCGGCATAAAGATTCATCCCGATTTTCAGAAGTTTCCTGCGGATGATCCGTGGATGGATGACGTTTACGAGGTTATTGCCGCCGAGAAAATGATCGTACTTTTTCATGCAGGAGATGCGCGCTTTGATTTTTCGGGTCCTGTGCGGATAGCCAATGTCTTGAAAAAACACCCGAATCTTGATGTTGTCGCGGCTCATTTCGGCGGTTATTCAGAATGGGATGCGTCTTACGAGTATCTTGCCGGTAAGCGCGTATGGTTCGATACATCCAGTACTTTGTGGAAATGTCCGCTTGAAAAGGCGATTAAGATACTGAACAAACACGGAGTAGAGAAAATGCTTTTCGGCTCTGACTTCCCGATGTGGGATCCTGTTGAGGAACTTGAAAGATTCGGAAAGCTTGGGCTTATCGGAAACGACAGGGATGCTGTGCTTTACAAGAACGCAGAAGCGCTTTTGCGTAAGAATGAGAAATAGATAATTCGTGCGATGTGCACGTTCCGCGTATTGTGGGGTGTGTAAGAAGATGTTTAATAAAGTTGAATGAATTGGAGGAAAATATGCAGTACGGTTATTTTGATGATGAGCGTAAGGAATACGTTATTACAAGGCCAGATACGCCTCAGTCATGGAGCAACTACCTTGGCTCCGTTGAGTATGGTGCGGTCATAACGAACAATGCGGGAGGCTACGGCTTTTATAAATCCGGCGCACAGGGACGCTTTTTAAGGCTTCGTTTTAACTCTGTTCCAATGGATCAGCCAGGACGATATTTTTATCTTCGCGATGAAGAAAACGACGATTATTGGTCGGCTTCTTGGCAGCCTGTTGGAAAACCGCTCGACAAATACAAGTCAGAATGCCGCCACGGTACTGCATATACTTCAATTACATCAGAATACTCAGGTATAAAGAGCGAGACGACATATTTTGTGCCGCTGAACCAGCTTTTTGAGTACTGGCACCTTAAGCTTACGAACACAAGCAACAAAAAACGCCGCATTTCCGTTTTCAGCTATTGTGAGTTTACGAATCAGTGGAACACAACGCAAGATCAGGTAAACTTGCAGTATTCACTTTTCATCATTCAGGGAAGCCGCCACGACAATTTGCTTCGTATCGCGATTCAGGACAACATGGCGGCGCAGTCACGCGCAAAAGCGATTGAGGAAGGCCG
>JAIKVO010000123.1 GCA_024685655.1 Treponemataceae bacterium | reverse complement strand
CAACTTTTGAAGCAACAAAAAAATGGACTCAGCCGATTCATAACTGGGGCCAGGCCTACGGTGAAATGTGCATAATGTACGAAGGCCGTCTGCCAGACTAATCTCATAAAAAACAACTTCCCTCCGGGGAAGCTGTTTTTTAAAATAACTCTTGATAAAAAATCAGCAGTATTTTATATTCGAATAAGTAACAGCAGCTGTCAGCTGCTTGCGGACCTTACCCGCATTAAAACTTTTTACCGCAGCCTACTGAATTTACAGAAAGGACTTCACAGTCTCTTGTTTTTCTTTTCCTGTTATTTTTTTGAGAGCAATTAACTATCTTCATCATCAAGAAAATTAATATGTAGTTCATTCTTTTTTTGAGGCAGGCGAAATGGTTTTCCCTCAGACTCTTCTGATAATTCCATTTCTTCTCTAATCACAGTCTCTTTGAATATTCCATTACTTATAAACTCCTTTAACCTATCCAGGTAATTTGAATCAGCAGAAAGATCCAGTATTGTAGGTTCTGATTCAGTTTCTAAAGAAAAGATTTCTTTTTTTGTTTCCACTTTAGAGTCTTTTATTTTATGGATATTTTTTTCATGATCTGTATCTGTTGCTAAGTAAAAAACATTAGTCACATTCTTCTGCCCCATTCTGAAACATCGATCACGAGCCTGTTTCATTTCTTCCGGATTATACCAGGAATCCATAAATATCTCATTATTTGCTTCCTGATAGTTCAATCCTGTAGAGTTTGCTTTTAAGGATGCCAACATTATAGCTTGACCTTTAAATCTTTTGAAATTATTTACAACTCGGTTTCTTTCTTTCTGCGTCATTTCACCTACTACTTTGAAGCAATCGTAAGTTCTTGAAAGCCGTCTATGCAATTTATCTAAGCATTCAGTATGCATGGAAAATATTATAACTTTTTGCGTTTTAGGGATTAGGGACAATATCAATTCGGCAGCTTTTGTTTTTGAATCAAAGCTTATATCATCAGGAATATCAGAAATATATTCTTCAGGCTTAGCAAGAAGTAAAGTTCGTTGGGCTCCACTTGATAACTCTTTTAACTTTTCTTTTACTATATTTGGAACAGGAAGAATTATTTTGTATTCTCGTAAAGGTTGTAGCTTCATCTGTTCATAAACATCTTTATCGAACTTACTTAAAGATATAATTTTGGCATTGGATTTCGATTTTTTAATAAGTTCATTTCTGTCTTTCAAAGTTTTTAATTCCAAATATGCATTTCCGATGTTTTCTGGATTATTTAACAGAGTTGTTAAAATATAAAACTCATTTATTGAATTAGAAAGTGGTGAAGCAGTTAACGCTAATCTTCTTACTCCGGCGACATGTTCTAATTTTCTTAATGTATTTGTTTCTGTATTTGGATTAATAATAATTTGTGGTTCGTCATATATAATCAGGTTAAATTTTGTTGAAAAGAAATAATCATTACAATTATCAGATTCTAAAGTTTGGTAAGAAATAAGAACAAAATCAAACCCCTCTAAATGCAACTTTCCATCTACATTCAAGACATCCTTATCAGGTCCATGATAAACATGGTAACTGTATTTTCTATCTTGATTTTTATTAAAATCATCTATTTCAGAACACCAGGGATCAATAAGATTGCTTGCCGGTGCAATTATTAAAATTGGAACAGATTGGTCCAGATATTTATCTCTGTTTTGATTTATAAGATTTAAAGTAATGAAAGTTTTTCCTAATCCGGTATCTAGGTGCAGCAGAACTTTGGAATCACAAAATAAATATGTGTTCAGTTTTGTTAGTACTTCAATTTGATAGGATAATAGATGTTTAGGATTCCTTGATTCGGTATGAAACCAAGCCTGTAAGGGTTTTTTATAAGTTATATCATTTATCTTATATGGTAAGGATTCTTGTTTCCATTCTTTTATGAGCATCTACGTTATTCCTATTACTTTATTCTGTATTTCTTGAATCGTTCAAGATATCCGATAATTGAGTTTTCAAAATGCGTTATTGAATCTGGTTCTTTTGGTACAGGTAATTTAAGTCTTTCCAATTTATTAGACATCATTCTTTCATAGTGAAGTTTAGACATTGGGGTTATTAGTTGAAACCCAAAAGGAGATCCCGTACACATTTCATTTATTCGGAATCTAAGCAATTCAATTGCTTGATTTTTTCCTTTTTGTGATCTGAAATCGATAGCTTTCAATTCTTTAATTAAATCCAATATTTGCGTATCCTGTACTGCCTGAAGATTTCTTACCTGAGCATCATTCTGTTGCAAGATTTCATTTTCTATCGATGTAATATACATTTTCCATAATAGGTAGTGAAAGAAAAGACGATTGAAGATAAAGTTTTCTGTTTTTATAAGTTGGTCAATACTATCTTCAATGGCATCATTTTTTTTTTCAAATGCAGATACTTGAGAACGAATATCTATAAAATCTATGACTTCATCAAATTTTCTAAGTATTGTACTTAAGGATGTTTTGATTTGTTTATATATCAAATCAGAAGTTTTCCCATTTTCCTTGTCCACACCTTCCTGAAATGGCGTAACATCAAATGAATTGTAATAATTCTGTAAGTTATATATAAGTAAATAGTTTGCACCAAGAAGACTTAATGATGTTGACGGTATTTGTGTATCATTTGTACCAACTAACGCAAAAAGTAAATTTAATTTAGCTCTGTCTTCTGATCCATATACCTTGAAAGCATGAAGAAAAATGTCATCTGGAGTAGAATGATTTAAATTAATATTCCAAGAACAAATATTCTTAAATAAATCTGATGTATAGGGGGATAAGTTGAGTTCTAATCCTGATCCATATATTAGTTCTTCTGAAGTGTTTGGCACATTAAAGAGCCGCTTAAACTCGGGGATTAAATGACTATATATATACCAAATAGACAGAACGTTATTGAGTTTTTTTATAGGTGTAGTCCTTGGTGGTTTTTTCTGAATTGTAGAATTGTTTTCAAACCAGTTATTTAATTTTTGTTCATCTTTTAATGCTGCAATATTTTCATTTATCTTATTTAGATAAAATGCAATTCTAGATTCTTCAGATTCCGGGTTGAATAAGCTTTCATAACTGACTCCAATACACCTTAAAATCTCATAGAGTAGTTTGCTATCTGTAAAAAACGTATCGCCATGTAACTTATTTATTTTCTGGTTAAACGATTCCGGTTTGTATTGTTCCTTTATATAATCTGGAAGTTCTTTGTAGAGGTTTTCTTTGCCATATTTATCTATTGCAGTTTTCAGTTTTTCTGCAGCAGGTAATGTCTTATTATCCATAATACTAATGTAGTCGTATTATTCAATTTTGACAATAAAATTTTGGTTTTATGGCTTAATCTTATAATTTCAATGTCAATTTTGATATTATAACCAACCCGCGGAACAAGCCGGGTTGGTATGTCATTAGATACAAATGCTTTAAGCAGAGCAAAAGAATTTTATATGAAATGTATTGCTCTGAGCGTACAATGGTAAAACTTATATTAGGTTCTTGTTGCCTGTTTATTACTGGCGGGCTTGTAAAGGCTTACTGCGCGAAAATAGTTTTGCCAGATTTTTGCGGAAATTCTTGAGGAAGAAAATGTAGACAAAATGTGAGTTTTCTTTTGCTGTCGCTTGCAAAAAAAATTTATTACGAACTAACTATTAATGATATATTTGAAACCTTGTGCCGGAGAAGTTTATTCTAGATATACCTTCAAGTGTATTTTGTCCTATAGTTATTTGCAAAAAGCCAAGCCTCCCCGTAAAGGGAGACTTAGCCTATTTTTTTAAAAATTCTCTTCTATATCCAGTGAGTTCAAGATATCTCTTAAACGAATCGCTTCCTGTTTTGAAAACCGCAATCCCTTGCTCATCTTTAAATGGTCCTCAGACCAGTTCCGAATTTCCAGTTTTGGGGCATGGTTAAACCATGAGACAATGTTTGCTTCCAGATTCCAGTTTCCATTTTCTGATTCAGAAATCACGTTGGTTTTTCCAATGATTTCGAAATTTTGTTTTTCATTTGCCATGCTGCACTCCTTGAAAAAGTTTCTCTCTACATAAATATGTTCATGTCTTGTAAAAAAATACGGAGTGTATTTTCTTATTTCGGAGTTCAGTGCCAGAAAAGCCAAAATATTTCAGTTAAAGGAATAATTAAATCAAGGGGTCATAGCCCCAGCTGACTTTTTTTCGACATGTACGATGGGTTTATGCAGATTTGTTTGGTAAAGAATCATGATGAATTTTTCCCGGCTGAATATAATCCATAGGAAGGAAAGGCAAGCAACCGTTGTAGTTTCTCTTCCAGGATTTAAAGATGTACGGCCGGAAAGTAGTGAAAATTCCATCTATATTCTGGTTAAGAAGCCCTAACTCAAGATACCTTGCGGCATATTTCAGGTTCAGATGCAGCTCCATCCGTATAGGATGATCCATGAGAGACAGGTTGTTCCTGTAGTTTTTGTAAGAATCACTGCAATATATACGCTTGTCGTAAACGCACCATAACCTCTGGTGTCTTATAAGGGTAGTCTCAAGCCTTGATAATTTTGGAATCTGGAAATTTATATCTTTTTCCGAATAGTCCCAGGCAAAGCTTATTTCAGAGACCCGCACAATTTCATTCAGATGTGACTGTAAGAATAAGTACAAATTCTCCTGATGGTATTTGTAGTACGGGCCAAAATCCAATAGACCAAGGCAAGTCAGAGACAGAAGAAGGCAAATAATACCATTGAGTTGATTTGCCTGATTTTCAATGTAAGGCTGGTTGATATAAAGCATGTAAAAGTCTCTGATTTTTGTACAACTGCAAACCTCGGACTTGTAGGTCCAGGGTTCGTTTCGCGCGACAAACCTACTGTTTATGTTGAGATTTATGCCGGAAATAGTTTCTTTCGGACAGGAAAACATATAAAACTCCTTGGCTGTGAATAATTTCTTCTATATATAAGTCTTTTTTTTATTTAATCCCTGATGATACGTTCATATTTCATATATGGAGGTATACAAGACATGTGGTTCAAAATCATTATTGAGATAACCCGTAAATTATTCAGGAAGTAGGGTATGGACGAAAGATAACTTCTCTAACAAACTGCTTCTGAAATTAAAGCCTGCCGGAATTGAAATGCACTTCAAATCCGGCAGGCTTTTTTCGTATCTATTAGGAAATGACCCAAAGCGAAGGAGGCTATGGTCATGAGGAAAAGTGGAAACACGACTAAAGCCGTAAATAAATCAGCAAGCCGGTTCAAGGGGTTGCTGAAACAATTCTATTTTAATGTCCGCAAAGGCTGGCGTTGGTTTATGGAAACTTTCTTTTGATTCGAACAAGGAGGACGAAAATGAATCAATTAAATTCTCTCATCATTGAGGGCAATGTATGTAAGGAACCAGAGATTAAGGAAATCAATGGTGAAAAAAATCTGGCTACATTTAATATCGCCGTAAACCGCTATTACAAAAGTGCGGACGGAGATTTTGAGCAGGAGGTTTCGTATTTCGATATTGAAGCCTGGGGAAGCAAC
>JAIKVO010000114.1 GCA_024685655.1 Treponemataceae bacterium | reverse complement strand
CAAAAACGGATGAGCGGCAGAAAGCTTGTCCGAAGCGGCTTTTATTAAGTTTTCATTATAAGGAGCGTTGACGACCGCAGCCATGCCGAAGCACATGTTCGGGCACATCAAATGCGCGCGTTCAGTAAATAAGTATTCCATGTCTAACTTTAAAGCGTCATGGTGCTATTGTCAATGAAGTGAGACTGTGCCATAGCCGGAACAAAACGCTTGACTTTTTTGTGTATGGTGTTATATTGTGTATATACAAGATACACAATCGTCATAGGAGATGTTGAATGAATCTGATTGAAGTTAAAGGACTGTGCAAGAATTTTGAGAATTTTCACTTGCAGAACGTTGATTTATCGCTGGAAGAAGGATTCATAATGGGGTTTATTGGGCGGAACGGAGCCGGAAAGACAACGACGCTTAAATCTATGCTGAATCTTATGAACACAGACGGCGGCTCAATAAGTCTTTGCGGGCTTTCAATGCCAAAAGATGAAGTCGCCATAAAGAACAAAGTCGGTTACGTGTTCGGTGGTGTTGATTTTTATCCTGAATCAAAAATTAAAAAAATCACCGATATGACGAAGATTTTCTACGACAACTGGGATGAGAAAAGATACAAGAGCCTTTGCGAACGGTTCGAGATAGACCAGAACAAGAAATTCAAGCAACTTTCTGCCGGAATGAAGGTTAAATATTCTCTCGCAGTCGCAATGAGCCACAATTCCAGCCTTTTGATACTCGATGAGCCGACTTCCGGTTTGGATCCAGCGGCGCGTGATGATCTTGTCTGCCTGTTCCAGGAGTTCATTGAGGACGGTAAACATTCTATCCTCTTTTCTACACACATCACATCTGACCTTGAAAAATGCGCGGATTATATCACGTACATAAAGCAGGGAAAGATTATTTCGAGCAATGACAAAGAATCTTTCAAATCAAGCTACGTCATGGTTAATGGCAAAAAAGAGCAGCTTACGCCGGAGCTTGAGAAGAAGGTTATCGGGCTCCACAAGCATCAGCTTGGATTTGAAGGACTTTTGCCTTCAGATGACAAGGCGTTGGCCGACTCATGTGGATTGGAATGTTCTACGCCGAGCCTTGAGGACATCATGGTGCACGTAGAGCGCCGTTAGTGCTTTGGACATAGGAGAAGACAATGAATAGCATGAACCTCTTGAAAAAAGAACTTACTTTTGGAAATAATCTTTCCATGACGATGTGGATTCTCTGTTCGCTAGTAATGCAGATTATCCCCAATTATCCCGTGTATATCGGGCCTTTTTATATAACGCTCTGTATTATGATGACGTTCGCTTTGAACCAGACTTCTCACGACTTGCTTTATACGGTTTTGCTCCCGGTCAGGAAAATAGATACCGTAAAAGCGAGGTACTTATACTGCATGATTATGGAGATTATCGTTATTTGTATCGCCATAATATGGGGTATTATAAGAATATGTGTACAATTCCCGGAGAATGCGTCAGGAATCAACTTGAATGTGGCGTATCTCGGTTTGCAGCTGATAATTTTCGCTGTTTTCAATTTCGTGTTTTTGGGAAATGTGTACAGAGATCCTTTGAAACCGGGTGCAAAGTATGCTGTTGGAGCGGTGCTTTATTTCGTGCTCTATGCGGTTGCGGAACTTCCTGTATGGATGTACAAGGGCAGACTTTCTGATCTTAAAGAGATTGGGCTTGATTTTAATGTCGCGCTCGCAGAGATTCAGAGTGCGCCGTGGTATTCGCTGCCTCGCATCGGAGCATGGTTGTTCCCGGCAGATGCGGCGAGCCTTGTTCGCCAGTTGCCGCTGCTTGCCGTAGGTGTGTTGGTTTTCGTGTTGAGCTGGCCGCTTACGTTCAGGCGTGGTGCCCGTCAGTTCGCTAAGTACGATATGTAATCTTTTGTCATGGACATAGTGTTATCTCAAAAAAGTGACAAACCGATTTATACGCAGATTTACGAGCAGATTGCCAATCAGATTATGAGCGGTGAAATTGCAGTAGGGGAAAAACTGCCCCCGATCCGCACTGTCGCGGTAAATCTGCGTATAAGCGTTATTCCTGTAAAACAGGCGTGGGAACAGTTGGAACGTGAAGGTTTCATACAGACTGCTGCAGGGCGCGGCACATTTGTAAGCGATCTTGCTCGCCACGAAATATCGGATAAACGCAACGCCGCTGCCGAGGAACTTCTTTCGCGCGACGTACGCTCCTGCCGCGACATGGGCCTTTCCCTCGACGAGATTTTAGAAATAGTAAAAAAGAGCTATTAAGCCGAATGTAAAAGATTCTACAGTGCGTAGCCAACAAGGTCCGTCGTTCGGGCACAATGAACTGTGCCCGAACTATCGGATTTTGTACCCAAAATCCGCAAAGTTTATGTCTGGTTTTGCTTGCAAAACCAGAAAAGTTCGGACAACATTGTTGTCCGAACGACAGGAACTGGCTGAGCTTGTAGGGATGTTGGCGAGAGCACTGTAGAATTATTGGTGATACTGCGCAAAAGCTGGTGACAGCCGCGCATTTTACTGCTGCGACTCTGAATAATACGCTTCTAGTCTGGGGCGCGCGGTAATGTAGTATTTTTTTAGCTGCAAGTCAAAGTGTTTCCCAAAACCTTCAGTCATTATCGTGTCCGCATGAGTAAAACTCATTTTTTCTTTATAAAACCTTTTGCTGACAAGCGCGTCGTATACATCCGCAACAGCCATGATACGCGACTCAAGCGGAATCTCTTCTCCTTTAAGACCGCGTGGATATCCGGATCCATCCCATCTTTCATGGTGATAATGCGCCACGTTCTCTGCAATCTGATGAAACGCGTTGTCTTCAGTATCTTTCAGAATTTCATGAACGATTCTCGCTCCTTCTTCCGCATGTGTCTGCATTATCGAGTATTCTTCCGGTGTAAATTTGCCTGGTTTACGCAAAATCGCATCATCTACTGCAATCTTCCCAAGATCATGCATAGGAGCCGCTTTTATCAAATTGTGGCAGAACTCAGGAGAAAGCTGTCCGTCATTTTCTTTTAAAAGCTTGCTGCCTTTGTCTTTCAGAATTTCATCAATCAGGATTTTTACAACATCGCTCGTGCGTTTGATGTGTCCGCCCGTGGAGTTGTCGCGGCTTTCAACCATCGCTGCCATGCTGAGAATCAGCTGATCGTGCATTTCCACAATATGCTTCGTTTTTTGCGCTACCTCGTCGCGAAGCTTGTCGTTGAAGTCATCAATCAGCGCGATATATTTCTGGTCTTTCGTATCGTCCTGGATGTAAAGCAAAAAGCCACGGTTTTTGTGCCCGTCGAAAAGCCTGCTTATATCAGTCTGATAAATCTTGTCGCCAAGCTCCGTGTAAAAACTTTTTTTCGACTCATCTGCAATAAAATCATTTATCCGCGTTATCAATGTTTCCCGGATATTTTCGTTTTTTGCGGCGCATTCATCAATCTGCAATGATGCAAGCGCCGGGAAAACCATCTTCGCGATATCGTTGCTGCCAAGATAGTTGAACCGCTCATCAAAGGAAACAAAGCCTGTAACACCGTTTTTTATTATCGTGTCTATCGCTGTATCTGATACATTATAAAGAGTTATCCGTCGAATAATAAAAAGCAGCAGAATCTCGTCTATGATGTACGAAAGCGGCAGAAGCTCGATGTTTTTGCCTATCAATCTTCCTCCGAAAAATAACAGAACCGTTGAAGCTTCACAGAACATCAGCATTGCAAGAATCCTGTTTGAAACATCTTTTTTGTTTTTTATACTGTAAATTGTTACAATAATGGAGATTAAAAGATACAGCGCAATGTGGACGTAATACAGCGAATGCAGAATCCCGTATTGTTTTATAATTTCAAAATGTCCGCTAATTTCCTGAATCTCAATTCCTTTATAAAAAACAGGGATTATACCAATTGTAAGTGTTGTAAGAAAAAATGCAGTTGTAATGGAAATGAACGTGTATCGTATCCAAGCCTTTAGGTTTAATTTGCACAAGTCAAAAATGGCCAGCACTATGAACAGAATCAGGTACGATGCCCCTAGATACGTGATTTTTATGCTCAGAACCGCCTCGCGGACATTCTGCGCGTTCACTTGATAAAGAGTGCCTAAGTTTGCAATCGGAACGAACGCAAAAATCAGCGTGAAAACGACCGGAAAGTGCTTGTGCCAGATTAAAGCGTAAAAACCCATTAACGCGAGCGAAACAATGAAGCAAGTGTTGTAAAACAATTCCATAATAAGTTGATTATAAATCAGACTTTACATGTTGTAAACGCAAATGCGATTAGTTTCATGTTTTCGGGCGCCGAACCGGGCTTTTCGGGGTTGCGCGCTAACCGCGCTCCATTCGTCGTTCGCGCTATGCGCTCTCTCCGAACGTTCCGCCCCTACAATCCCTCGCGCGAGCGAACACGTATAATCCAATTCCTATACAACTGGCGCATTAGTTTAATGCGCCAGATATCTTTGCTGCAACCTGCTCGTTTGCTGCCGCATTCTTGTCTATTTCATCAATTGCGCTTCGTATATTGCGTAAAAGCCCTTCCAAGCTGCTCACTTTTGTCTGAAGCTGCTCCGTTCCCGATGAAATATTCTGCAAAGCCGCGTTCTGCTGTATTATCTCATGTGCGACGCCATCCGCAAGCTTCGTGTTTGTCACAGAATCATCAACAATGTGCGTTATAGAATTCATAACATCGCGTGTACCTGCATCAATCTCTGAAATGCCCGAAAGAATCTCTTCTATTACGTTTATCGTATTTCTGAGTTCCTGTGTCGTGGCTTTTGTGTGTTCAGAGAATGCTGTCACAGAAGATGTTGTGGTGTTTACAATCTCTTCGTTCGCTTGCAGAGTGTCCGTTATGTTCTGCGCGTTTTTTGTAGTTTCTTCGGACAGTTTGCGGATTTCTTGTGCGATGACGGAAAATCCCTTGCCAAGCGTACCTGCATGAGCCGCCTCAATTGACGCATTCATTGCGAGCAATCCTGTTTGTGCTGCTATGTTATTTACCGCCTGGACAAAGTTAGAAACTTTGCCAGAAGATTCTTTGACTTGCCGGACATCCTCAACGAGCTGTTGCATCAGTGCCATCTGTGAATCGAGCCCGCGAATAATAGAATCCATTCCTGCTCGCTGTTGAGACGCTATTCCGCTTATATTCGTAAGGCTTGACGACATCTCCGTCAGAGCTGCGGATGTTTGTGTTATCGATTTGCTCTGATCCTGTGCGCTCATGCGCATTTTCTCTGCTCTGTCGTTTATCTGGAAGCTGGAATCCTTTATCGTCACTGCCTCTTTGCTCAAGCCTATTGCTTCTTTGTTTATAAACCGGTACAAGTTGCGGATTTCTTCTACGTTTACGTTCGCTTTCTCGGTGGAGGCGGAAAGTTTCTTTCCTATATCAAGCCCCTCTTTAGTTTCGCTGATAAGATTGGAAAGTTTTTGCAACGCCTGTGTTGATTTTTTCTCGTCTTCCGCGGCCCTTGCAACAACGTTCCTGGTGAAGTTGTCATAAAGCAGGATTGCTATATTCGCGGTTATTATTCCGAGAGAACAGATTACTATGTTCATGATACAAGCGTTCAGATCAAGAACGTAAAGTGGCTTATAAATCAGAACATTTGCAAGAAACCATATTATGATTATGAATCCGAAGAAACTGTACAATTGTCGTCTGCGCAAAGATATAACGTAGTTGCATACAGACATTACGGCGATGAAGCACGCGTCACGGTACGGAAGAAAATTCGTTTCTTTGAACGGAGCTCCGAAACACACCACAAAAGTGACCAAGACGATGGCGAATGTCGTTGTCCAAGCCCCTCTATGGATGTGTCCTTGCTTAATGAAAATGAGCGAAACTGAGAAGAAAGCAAGGAGCAGAACAGCACCGCCGCCGATGAGTGGATATTGGAACAGGAAAAGTGCTATTCCGAACAGTGTGAACATAACCATGAACACAAGATTTGAGCCTATAAGGAGTGAAAGTTGTTCTTTTTCACGGATTGAAAACGTGTCGAATTTTTCTTTGTTGGGGTAAAACCTATCTAGACGGTGGTTTGTTTCCATTGTACTTCCTTGGTTTGAGCGTAAAATAGTTCAGGAAACTGAAGCTCAGAACAGTTCTTAAGCTTTTAGTCATGCCACAGTATGTTGAAGGTGCTCAGATTGTATCTGCGTTGTCAGTCTGATGCAAATATCATAATACATTTTCCCGATAAAAGAAACACCCAAAAATATAATAAATCTCTAAAAAATATCAGTATTTAAATGGGTTTTTGAAACTGCGATGTTATAAATCGTGCTTGTATTGTTGACATTTTTGATAAAAGATATAAAAAAGACATAAAAAATTCCGCTTTTTCGTTGTATTTTATTATAAATCGGATATAATAGAATAAATTTGGAGAATCATGTGAAAAACGTACCAGAGAAAAAGACTAGAGGCGTAAGATTTTCAATCGGTTTAAAGCTTATATTCATCATATCGGTTCTTGTTGTTGCTTCACTTGGAGCTGTAACTTTCCTTGTAAGCTATTTCATGAGTGCGGATCTTCAGGTAACGACTGAGGAAAACAACTTTAGTACCACCATGAAAGCCGCTACTACCGTAGAGAACGAATTGTCGTCAATCCGGTCGAGCGTTTTTCTTATGCTTGATATGCTCAACGCCGCTGGTTCATCTGGTATGCTTATGCGGCAGACTTCGGCATACTTTTTCGAACGCAACCAGAATATCGCTGCTGTTGTAGTTCCTGGCAATAAAAATCTTGTAAACAACAGATTCTTCGTATCAAATGAAATCGAGCCTTCTCTGGTTGATGATTTTATTTCCTTGCATAGTGATGAAGTGATGCGCTCCGAAAATGGAGAGTCTTTCGTTCTGAATGGGGCTCCTTCTTTCGGTATTCCTGTTCTCGTCATGCTTTATCCGTGGCGTGAAGGCGGTCTCAACGAGACCGCCATAATCTTTTTTACGAGCAGCTTGCTTTCGGACACTTTTGGTACAGGCTCCGCAAGCGTTTCTTTTATGATAAACCACGACGGTGACCTTCTTGTTCATTCAGACATTGAGCTTACTAAAGCCGGTGCGAGTATGGCAAAATATCCGCTTGTGCAGATTATGCGCGCGAACAATGACGAAAACAGGCAGGTTCTTTTCTCTGGGGAAGATGGAAAAGAGTATTTCGGCTCATATTGTAAGATTGCTACTGCTGATATCGGTGTTCTTACGACGATCGAAAAAGAGGTCGCGCTTAAATCGGTTACTAACCAGACTTTATTGAACATATACTTGGCAATCGCCGTTCTTTTCTTGGCGATTATGTTCATTTTCTTCTATTCAAAGACACTCAGTAAGCCTCTTTCTCTGCTTACTGATATTGCTGATGAAATCAATCAGGGTAATTTTGAGACTCCGCTTTTCGATAAACTGACTACAAAGCGTGGTGATGAAATCGGTGTTCTGTTCGAGAGTACTAAGAATGAGCAGAATATTCTTAATACCGTCAGTAAACTTACGAATAAAGGTGTTGCTAAAGCTATTGTCCGTAAGGAAATAAATTTTGAACCGCATCTTAAGGATGTTACGATCTTCTTCAGTGATATTCGCGGATTCACTGCAATAAGTGACGGTTTCAACAAGCGTTTTGGCAATGATTCTCCGCGTGAGATTATTGGATTCTTGAACGACTATATGAGCCGTATGGTCAACTGTATTACGCTTACTGGCGGTAACGTCGATAAGTTTGAGGGTGACGCTGTAATGGCTGTGTGGGGCGTTCTTCGCGATGACAGCCTTGAGTATGAGGATATGCCGGACAATAATCCGCTGAAACAGGAACTCAAGAAAAAACATGAGGCTCATGTCAAGGCAGATGCTATAAACGCTATTCGTGGAACAATAGCTATGCGCTACGCGTTGATGCAGTATAACAAAGAGGCTGAGGCATTCACGAAAGCTCATGAAAAGGAGCCTCGTGCAAAGTACAAGCCGCATATCAGAATCGGATGCGGTCTTAACTCCGGTCGCGCGACCGTTGGATTTATGGGTTCATACGACAAACTGGAATTCACGTCTATCGGTGATGCGGTAAACCTTGCTTCTCGTACAGAAAGTTCTAACAAACCTTGTGGTACCGATGTTCTTATCACCGAGGATACATATAATCTTCTTAAATATGACTTCATAAAGAGTGAATTCAACAATTTTACTATTAAGGAAGAAAACAAAAAAGATGAGATTATTGTTGAGGTTATTCCTGTAACGTTTGAAGTCAAAGGTAAAGGAAAACAACATTTCTACGGCGTTGTTAATATGCCGCAATTTGATATAGAAGCATTCTTTAAAGCAGGTGATCCGAATTTCGTAGTTGATTCGGATTGTGAGAAGTCTGTTGGTCCGAACGGTCCTAAGACTTTGGCAGAAGTAAGAAAGTTGCTTGGAATCCCGACACCGGATTTCGGCGGAGTGAACCTTGATGCAGAAGAAAACAAAGTCACGGCTAGTTGATGTTTTAGTCATACTTGTTTGTCTTGCGGGTTCCGCCCTGAGCGTCTGGCAGTTCTGGAAGGAGCTGAACAAGACGCTTGTAAAAATGAACGAAGAGCCGATAGCGACAATATCATTCAAATATAATACTGCTCAGCGAAAATTCTCGGATAATCTTGTTTGGGATCGTCTTCGTCAGAATTCACCTGTCTATAATGGTGATACGATCAGAACTGCTGATTTTTCCGAAGCGACTATCTATTTCAACGACGGAAACATAATGGACCTGAGCGAGAATACTATGGCGCGTGTTTCGCTTAACAGTGTCGGTGGTACTGCTGTAGATTTCTCTGGTGGACAGATTTCTGTACAGACTTCAGACAGCGGACTTACGATTACGTCTGGTTCGTCCGTCGTTGATGTTGTGAAAGGTGCTTCCGTAACGGCAAGTTCAGTAATGTCGTCTGCTGGAGACTCTTCTGGAGGAGCATCTTCGCAAGCTAAGGATGAAGGCTTGCGTGTTCAGGTTCAATCTGGTTCTGCAGCGTTGACTACTGGAGATCAGGCTGTTGATCTTGAAGTCGGTGAAATTGCTGAAATGAAAGGCGATGGTAAAGTTGTCCGCAAAATGCTTTCCGTCCTTTCCCCGGATCCAGAATCTAAATACTTAAATTTTGAGGGCGAGCTTATTTCAATTCCTTTCCATTGGAATTCGGAAGGTTTGGATGTAAAGCTTGAGCTGTCTGATACGAAAGCTTTCACCACTGTTAGAGAATCATATGACTTCGTTGATATAGATGAAGCAACTTTGTCGTTTTCTTCTGGAACTCATTATTGGCGTATGATTTGTGGCAATGAGAGCCTGAACGGAAAAATCACTATCTACAATACAAAGTCACCTGATGCTGTTGCCCCTGTTCAGAATTATACGGCGCATTATCGTTCTGTTAAGCCTTCAATACGTTTTATATGGTCTGAAAGCGAGCGATCCTCAACATATGCTTTCGAAGTTGCTGACAATGAGCGTATGGAGAATCCTGTTATTTCACAGAGAGTCCAGCAGAATTCCAGTATCGTTACGACGCTTGAGGAAGGAAAATGGTATTGGCGTGTAACTCCTTATTATACAATCAATAATATCGGTTTCTCGCATCCGTCTGATGTATATTCATTCTCCATTGAGAAAAGCGGTGCATTACAGCCGCCTGAGCTGCTCGTTCCAAAATCAGGAGCAGTCGTAAGTACGAAAGTACCTGGTTCTGCGGGAACAGAACCTCAGAATATATTGTTCTCATGGCGTGATAATCCGGAAGCATCTTCGTATACAATCACAATAACTCCTGATTCACCGGCTTATGGCTCATCTATTACGGAGACTGTCAGCTCCAACTACTTCTCGCTCGATACTTCAACAGTTAATATCGGAAACGGAAGCTGGAAATGGTCGGTCGAAATGTCGGACGTAGAAGGCAACAAAGTCTGGTCAGAAAAGAATCCGTTTATGGCGATGGATTCCGAAATATCACAAAAACCGCTATTCCCAAGCGAGGGATATACGCTTTCTTCAACACGTCTGCGTGATACAAATTTTGTGTGGAAGTCGAACCTTGGTTCAGAAATGGAAGTTCAGTTCGCGACTGATTCTTCTTTCAAAAACATAGTGCACTCTTTTGTAACGAAGAATACGACAACATCTGGAATAGATCTTGATGTCGGCAACTATTACTGGCGTATCGTTACAACAACTGATGCCGGAGTGTTTACATCTGATCCGGTCAACTTTGTTATAGAAGGTCCGCTTCCTGCTGCGGTATGTAATACACCAGAGGACGGCAGCCGTGTTGTTGTAAATGAAAACAGGACTATTGCTCTTTCTTGGAAGCCTGTGGAAACTGCTGATTATTATCAGCTTCGTGTTTATGGTTCGGAAGACACGAGCGAGGTGCTCTATGAGAATACATATATAGAAGATGATGGTAGCAGCGATTTTACAGAATATGTTTCATTCGCCGGTCTTGATGAAAGAACGATTTATTGGACGGTACAGGCATTCCGAGAAGAAACGGATACAAAGTCCAGATCGGTCGGTTTGCTTGGAAAATACTCGTTCTTCTTGCGTATTTTGAAGCCAATAACGCTTTCTGCTCCGTCAGACAATACGACGTTCGAAGGTCTTGATATAGTTATGTACCCACCTGATATGGAGTGGGAATCTATAGACGAGCTGAATGAATCTGAGCTTCTCATCTATAAAGATAAAGTTTCTGCTGAGAACGTAGTTGCTTCTGTTTCGAATCCTGAGCGTAAGACAACTATGCCGCGTCTGTATGAAGGTTCTTATTTCTGGACAGTTCGTGGTATTTCATATGATGATCTTGATGTATCGTCCAAACAGGTGCGTAACTTCAAGGTCAATAAAATACCGCCTATGGATGCTCCTGTTCAGAGCTCTCCTTTGAAGACGGATGTTTTCAGCACAGCCTATTTTGACAGAACGCTCAATATCACTTTCACATGGCGGCCTGTTCTTTATGCGACAAAATATATTTTCACTTTGACGAATGAAGACGGTGATGTTCTTGCTTCTGCTGATATTCCAAGTCCGAATACTTCTTATTCGGTGAATTTCGGCGACATCATAAAAGAAGGAAAATATTCGTGGACAATAGAGGCCCGTACAGTATTCGATGATGGTGTTGTGCGCTACGGAAACAAAAATACTTCTACTTTTGTAGTGTCTCTGCCGGAAATGGATGCGCCTGTAAAAGATCCTGTAGGTTCAGCGAATATTCTTGATGAGAATGTTTATCATCGCGACAAGAGCATAAAATTCAGCTGGCAAAGTGTTCCGTTCGCGGACGAATACGTTTTCACTCTTAAGAACGCACATGATACTGTAATTACGAAAGAGTTCATGAAGAGTCGTAACGCAGTCGCAGCTTCTAGAAACACTGTGCCGGATACATATTTTGTGTTCACCGATGTTAAGAGCCTGGAACCGGGCGAATACAAGTGGTCGGTAGAAGCACGGAATTATATTAATGGCAAGATGATGCAATCCGGTAAAACGGAAGAAAGCAGCTTCTCCATTATTGTAAACAATATGCCGGCTCCTACTAAGAATTCTCCTTATGCTGGAAAAGTTTTCGGAAATGAGCTTTTCGAAGCGGATAACGGCTTGTATTTCTCGTGGCAGCCTGTTGAGTTCGCAGATGATTATGTATTCAGCTTGTATGATTTAGACGACAAACTGATGACTGAGCAAGTTATCACAGGAACTGAATACACATATACGGATTTGGAATCGTTTGGAAAAAGCAAGTATTCATGGACGGTAGAGGCTCGTAGCTATCTTAATGGAAAACTTTTGCAGCATGGAAATGTCAAAAAAACACAGTTCGAGATATATCTTCCAGATTTGAATCCGCCTGAAAAGATTTCTCCGACACCGGAATATATCCTTGACGCAGGATTCTTTATCAATGATATGGATCTTGAGTTTGAATGGAATAAAATTCGTTATGCGGATGAGTATATCCTGACAGTTACGGATCCTGACGGTGAAATAATCAGGGAAACAAGCATAAACGATGCCGACGGCAATACACCTCTTGTATATCAGATTCCATCCGGGCAGCTTCTTAAGCATGGTGAATATAAATGGACAGTCGAGGCGTTGTCTCACTATCATGGAGAATTGCTCCAGAATGGTAAGAAAGAGGAAAGTACGTTCTCTGTAGTAATACCAGACCTTGATGCACCGGTTGCATTGCTTCCTGTTCCAGAAACAGTTCTCAGCACTCCGTTCTACAACAAGGACGAGCCGCTTGGTTTCGGTTGGGAAGACGTTCCTCTCGCTGATGAATATGTGTTCACACTCTATAATCCGGACGGCAATGCCATCTTGGAGCAGAGTGTAAGCGAAACTTCCGTTTATGTAGATGCCGAAAACCTTTTGAATGAAGGCGAATATACTTGGACTGTTGAGGCAAGGTCTCATTACCGTGGTGAAGTTTTCCAATATGGCAAGAAAGAAGATCATAATTTCGCAGTTTCTCTGCCTAACTTGAATCCGACGAAAGATGCAACTCCTGTTTCCGGTACTGTGCTTGGAATGCCTTTCTTCAGAAAGAACGAGCCGCTTGAATTCAGCTGGGCGGCTGTTCAGTATGCGGATGATTATCTGTTCACGCTCTACAATCCTGATGGAGTCGTCGTATTGAAGCAGACAGTTGAGGAAACGTCCATCTCTGTAGATGCGAATTCATTCGTAAGCGTAGGTGAGTATTCATGGACAATCGAAGCAAGATCTCATTTCAGAGATAGAATTCTTCAGCATGGAATTATCTCCAAAATACGATTCTCAACGGACATTCCTAGGTTGAACACTCCGGCTCTGTCTTCACCATCAGAAAACACAGAATATGGAGCTTCATACTTCAAGAAAGAAGAGTCCCAGAAATTCAAGTGGAAGAGTGTTGAGTATGCGGATGAATATGTATTCCGTCTTGTAGGCTCAGATGGCAGGTTAGTCGCAGAGTCTGTACTGCCAGCAGACACGTTCGATGTTACGCTTGATACTGAGCTGTTTTCGTATGAGGGCGATTATACATGGAGTGTCGAAGCAAAATCGTATTTCAGAAATAAAGTGTTGCAGACAAGCGAAGTCGCAGAAAGAAAGTTTGCGGTAGTGATGCCGCCGCTCGATATCCCTGCCGACAGATTGCCTGCTGATGAAAATAAATACGGAATAGAACTTTTCAAACGCGACGGTGCGATTAATTTCTCATGGAAGACTGTTGACTCTGCTGACCGCTACGTGTTCTGTGTAAGAAAATCGGACGGAACTGTTGTTGTGGAGACGATAATTCCTTCTGATGCAGCTGATAGAAAAGGCGTAGTCCGCTACAATGCAGATTCTTCGTTGTTTACTTCAGAGGATGTATACACATGGTCGGTGGACGCGCAGGTTATCTACAAGGAGCGTATAATCCAGACCAGCGGAGAGGCTTTAAACTCGTTCATTGTTTCTCTTTCTGCACCGCCTGCGCCGGAAATCGTTTCGGCAGATCCGTTCCTGATTGATGCAGGTTTCATTGACGCAAACGATACTGTCAGCCTTGAATGGGGCCCGGTAGAGTATGCTGATGAATACATAATCCGTATGTACAATACGGATGGCTCGGAAAAGAACACCATCACAGTGCCTTCTACACAGCAGTTGTGTTCTGTTTTGCCTATCTCTGATTTCTTTACAGACGGCTCTTACAGCTGGAATGTCGAGGCTTGTATCAGATTTGAGGGAGAACCGTTCTTGTTTAGCAACAAGGCAGAAAGCTCCGTGAACGTTGTTTTGCCGGATATGTACAAACCTGTGGTTTTGTCACCGGAACAGAATGATGTTCTTGATACATCATATTTCAGGCAATCCCGTGAAATTCAGTTCAGCTGGGAGCCTGTTCCTTATGCGACAAGCTATCATCTTGATTTCTTCGGTACCGATGGTGGATTTTTGATGAGCAGGAATCTGAGTTCGGATGAAACTGAGGTATCTTTTGATGATTTGACTCGTTTGGAGCCGGGTACATTCCGGTGGACGGTCAAAGCAATTTATTCTAAAAATGATGTCGTTCTGGTGGATGGCGAAGTTATGGAAAGCGAATTCAAGATAAAGCTTCCGACTCTAAAAGCTCCTACAGTCGATAATACAGGCAGATTATATGGAAACTAAGAAAATGCGATATCTGCTGATTTTTGTATTATTGTTTATGACTGCATTTTGCTTTTGTCAGGATGAGGACCTGTTGTCGGCAGATTTATCTTCACAAAATATAGAAGAAGACAATTTCGAGAAAGTGATGGAAGAGGAGGGTTCTTTCTATATCCGTACTGATGACGAGAACAACCAGACAATTGTTCAGGAGTTCAAGTGGGAAGGTTCCGACGATGTCTTTATGTATCATTTTGTTATTGAAAAATTGAACGATGAAGGTATTTTCGAGGAATACGACGCGCAGGATGTAGAGACGAATTTTATTGACTGTACTCTTGGTGCCGGAGAATACAGGTATAAGATAGGACTTTACAATTTTCTTGGAATCATAGAACTTGAAACTGATTGGGTGAATGTTTCGGTAAAAAAAGCAATAAAACCAAAGGTTAAGAGCGTATCGCCAGATTATATATATGTTGATATGGGTGTTGACAGCAGTTTTACCGTACGAGGTTCAGATTTAAGTGAAACTGCGTCATTCAAGGTTGTCAATATTGAAACAGGTCTCACCCTGCCTGCCGTAGTTATGGACAAAAATCTGGAAAAAGGTTCGTTCACCTTGCAGGTTGACACCAATACAATTGAATTCGGTGATTATTTATTACTTGCACGCAATGAAGGCGGTCTTTCATTTGAGTACAAACCGATTACGTTTGTTCGCAGTCGTGTCGTCGATTTTTGTATTTCGGTCGGTATGGGATATCCGTTGTCCCTATATGAAAATATTATAAAAGACTATTGGTATTGGTATAGACTTGGAGATGAAAAGTTCGATTTCAAAGGGGATAACGCTCCAAAGATTTCATTTATTGACGGGGTTTTATTGCAAAACTTGGCTAGTAACGCACTTATAACAATTATGCCGATTAAGACAAAAGCCGGTAACTTTGGTCTCACTGTGGGCGCTTCGCCTTATTTGACTCTTACATATTCAAATAAAGAAGCAGGCACAACTATTAATTCGTTGCTTAATTCTTTCTTTGGATATATCAACTATCAGCATTCATTGGGTTATAAGTTTGTTTTTGATGTTCATGCTGGTGGTGGAGTTACTCTTATGGACATCGAAATACAATATAATACAGGAACACCTGAAAAGTTGAAATTCGGCGGAATATGCATCAAAGGTGGATTGGCGGTGCAGTTCTATCCTTTGCATCATTTCTATTTAGAGCTTAGCTGCGACTATGTATTAACTTCTATTGCCAATCGAAAAGTAAAATCAAATGCTGGAATTTTCTCGAATGGTGGAATTATGATGCAGCATATTGAGCCTGCGCTTTCTTTGGGATGGCGTTTCTAGTTTTTGCTTGATGTTCTTGCGTGGTTTTGTCTTTAGGAAATTATTCTATATTATATAGGAGGATATAAACATGAAATTCTACGTTTGTAGGCATTGCGGTAAAATTATCGTTATGCTTAAGGAAACCGCAGTTCCAACGATGTGCTGTGGTGAGGCAATGAAAGAGCTTGTTCCAGGAACAACGGATGCAGCTGTCGAGAAGCATGTTCCAGTTATCTCTGTGGACGGAAACAAAGTTACTGTAAGTGTAGGTTCCGTGGCGCATCCGATGGCTGATGAGCATTATATCGAGTGGATTCTTCTTGCGACGGATAAAGGCAACCAGAGAAAAATGCTTAAGCCAGGCGATGCGCCGAAAGCGGAGTTTATGCTGCTCGACGGCGAGAAAGCTGTAGCAGCATATGAATATTGCAACCTTCACGGGCTTTGGAAAGGCGAAGTCTAAAAGGAGAAAGCCGTTTTCGGGGTTTGAAATCTCTCCGGAACGGCTTGTTTTTTTGTTATGGATGATATGTTGATTTTTGAAACTCCTCGACTTATATCCTCAGCTTTCATAGACAGCACTATCCGTCTTGGAACGGCTCAGACGCTGCTCATGGTTCAGGACAATATTACGGAATGTTTGGGCAGAATCAATTGCGACGGTGTTGTCTACCGCAAAAAATTTAATTCATTTTGGGTTTTTACAAAAGTTCTCATTCATTTTGAACGGCGGCCGGATTGGTGTGAGTCAATAGATACGCGGACTTTCCCCGTTGATAACGGTGGTTTAAGGACGCATCTGAATTCTGAGGCTTTCGACAAAGACGGTTCGCTCGTTTTCTCTGCGAACTACGAGGCTTGTGTTCTTAGTTTTGAGACACACCGTCCGCAGAAGCTCGTGAATTTGGGCTATCCTGCAGAAAATTTCCCAAAGCCTGTGTTTGATTCTCGGTTTACGCGTTTTACAACAGTCTTTTCCGAGGATGATTTTGTTTTCGAGCAGCCAATTCGCTCCAGCTTCATCGATTTGTCACAGCATATGAACAATGCAGAATATGTTAAGCTTGCGTTAAGCACATTCAGCAATGATTTTCTTAGGGAACATGATGTTTCGGAAATTGAGGCCCATTATACAGGAGAAAGCAAAGAGGGGCAGATATTGCGCGTTTACCGCCACGATGAAGACGGCAATACTTTTATTCAGATAAAAGAAAGCGAGCGCACTGTGTTCGAATGCCGAATCACTTTTTAGGCAATCGCATAGACATATCTGTAGCTGTGCTCTCGCTGGTCCCCCTGTATGGAAAGCCAGTTCCGCACTTCGTTCGTCAATGCTTTCCATACAGGGGGCATGCCAGCTGCACACAGTAACAATCTTTTGATTCGGCACTTGCCTAATGCCGCCAACTTACTTATTCATTACACTTTGAACTGGTCGATTTGTGCGCTTATTTCCAATATTGAAGATTTCATCTCCGGCGCAATTTTTTCAAGTTCTGCTCCGGCATTGTTGATTGTTCCGGCTCCTGCTGAAATTCCATGCATGTTCATTGCCATCTGGTCTGTAGCGTTTTTAAGTTTTCGAATCTCATCCAGAATAGCGGAGTTTCCGGCTGCCATTTCGTGGCTGGCTGCCCTTACTTCCTGCGTGTTTTCGTTCACGATTTGCAAAGAACGGCTGATTTGAGCCGACTGGTTGTTCTGTTCGTCCATCGTGTTATGTATGATTCGAACCATAGCGTTAGTGTCGTTTATAAGAGAAGATACATGCTTGAAGGCTGTAGTAGAATCTGTGGAAGCCTGTACAACTTCTGAGACAGAAGACGCAATTCTGTTCAGCTGGTCATTTATCTTTGCAGATTCCTTCGATGAGTTTTCTGAAAGTTTTTTTATCTCTGTCGCTACAACGCTGAATCCTCTTCCAGCATCACCTGCATGAGCAGCTTCTATTGCGGCGTTCATAGCCAGAAGATTTGTCTGCTCTGCGATTTCGGAAATAACTTTGTTCGCTCCTTGAAGAGATGCGGATTGTTCCTCAATCTCCTTGATTTTTTCGCTTACAAGAACCTGTTTTGCAACACCGCCCTCTGAGCTTTTAAGAAGAACCTCAAACGATGATGCCATTTTATCGACTGAGTTGTTCACGGAAGAAATGTTTGAAATCATCTCTTCAATTGCGGAAGACGCATCTCGGATGCCTTTGACCTGCTGCTCAATCATTCCTTCCAGCTTTTTAATCTGTGTGGAAATCTGTGTAACTGCCGAAGTCGTGTTGTTTACGCTGTCGCTTTGTGAATTCAGCTGCTCTTCCATTTCAGCTATGCTCGTGTATACGCCGGAAATAGAATCCGAGGTTTCTTTCGCATTGCTGCTCATCCTGATACCAACTTCTTCCAGACGCTCTTTTGAGGATTTTATGTCATAAATAATTTTATGAAGTTTTTCCTGGAAGCTGTTGAAACTTGTAACAACAGCTCCAATTTCGTTGTTCGTCGAAATTGGTATGCGTTTCGTCAGATCTGCGTTTCCGGTTGCAATTTCGTTGATTGCGTCTTTGACTGTATTGAGCGGTCTTATAGAGATGGATATAACGAATCCTATAATAATTGCGGCTACTATCGTGATGATTGCGACGAAAATCACTACTGTAGTCGTCATGCTGTCTACATCGCCCTGGAAGTCGCTGAACGGAACGGCTGTGTAAACAACCCATGTTGTGTCTGGAACACGTTCAAATGCAAGAATGCGTTTTTCATCGTTCTTGTTGTATTTTAAAACGCCCTTTTCTTCTTTTCTGAAGCGTTCAAAATCGGCCAGATATGCATCGTTGCCATCTTTTTTTATCGTTTCATAAAGATTTTCTGTAGTGAATTCTTCAAGAACAGCGTCATCTGCAAGGAATTTTTCAGAAGCGATTATAATTCCGTTTGAATGGAGCTCATTGTATGCTTCGCTTTCTCCGCCCGCACCATTATTAAGAGTTATAATAGAAGGCGATCTGTTGTTGCCAGCTTTGTGCTGCATTGCAATTTTTGTGAGTTTAAGACCGTCAACTACGCAGAAAATAACGTTGATTATATTGTGATCCTTGTCGAAAACAGGGACGGAGTAGAAAGTTGCCGGGGAACTCGTGACTTTGTTTACATAAGGGTCAGTTTGGAAGCGTTTTCCGGTTTTGAACGGCTCCTTAAAATAGTTTCTTTCCGCGAAGGAAATCATCCTTGCTCCGTTGTTAATCCATGCCATACCGTCTTTGTCAAGGATACATACATCGATGTAATCTTTGTCCAAACTCATGGCATCGTAAATAATATGTGTCTTTTCGAGCAGCGATACGTTCGGATCCTTTATTTGCGAAAGAGCGGCAAGTGTTTCGAGCATCTTGAACTCTTTTTCGTTTGAAGCCTGAATAGCTTGTGCCGTAGCTTGAACCGATTCTTGAAGAGCGGCAGTCATTTCGTTTTCAAGACTGTCCTTTGCGTTTCTGATTGCTATAAATCCTATTGAAACGAATGATACTAGCATAACAAGAAGCGTAATAAGACTTATACGAAATCTAAGACTATTCATAATTACCTCCAAAGGTATATGTCAAAGCTGCCCGAAAAGTAATTCATATTATCGAGCGGCAACAACATCATAAATAGATAAAAATCCAATATCTCCATTATCGAGCATAAAGTGGGATTTGCCTAGTGCAAAAAAGGCGGAAAGAGTGATACTGAAACTTCCAAAGATAAGTAGGAGGGGGCGGAAGCCCCCTGGTCCGCACGTTGTTGCGGACTACCCCCACGAGCGGGCTTCAAGGTTGTTGCTTTCGCAACAATTTAATAATGAGCCCGCAACGCCTGGCTACTTGTACAGCGGCATTACAGCCTGGAGCACTTTGTTGTACTCGGCATAAGCTACATCGTAAGCTTTAACCGTGTCTGGGTTAGGCATAGCCACTTTGTCTGCATCAATCTTGATGTGTTCTGCGCACAAAGCTGCCATGTCGGCTTCTTTTCCTGCCTTTGCTGATTCAAGGCACCACAAAGCCTGAACTGCTGCTCCTAGGGCGGCTGCTTCATCAAGAACAGGTACGCGGATAGGCAGATTCATTACGTCTGCTGCTATCTGACGCCATGTCGCGCTCTTTGAGCCGCCGCCGATAAGCCTTATTTCTTTTGGCTGGAAACCGAGCTTTCTGAATGCGTCCAATCCGCCGCGCATCGCGAATACTGCACTTTCAAGAGAAGCGCGAGCAATGTTTTCGCGGCTTGTGTTTGCTGTTGTAAGACCTGTTATGCTTGCGCGGCCGTTAGGCAGGTTAGGCGTGCGCTCGCCGTTGAAGAAAGGCAGCACTATAACACCGTCTGCGCCTGGTTTTGCCTTTGAAGCTGTCTCATCGAGCTGTTTTACGTCAAGGTTGAAAAGCCCACGGATAAATTCTGTAGCGACGGTACAGTTCATCGTGCAAAGAAGCGGGAGCCATCCGCCAGAAGAAGAACAGAAGCCTGAAAGTCCGTTCTCTGGGTCGGAGATAGGTTTTGCGGAATAACCGTAAAGTGTGCCGGATGTTCCCATGCTCATCGTAAGGAAACCGTCGCAAACAGTACCAGTTCCGATTGCGCCCATCATGTTGTCGCCGCCACCGGCGGAAACAGGAATACCGGCTGGAATACCGTACTCTGCTGCTGCCGTGGCTGAAACATCACCAGCTTTCTCATACGGTTTGATAAGCTTTGGCAAAAGTCCTTCAAGCTTAGCGTCTATAGCGTCGCAAATCTTTTTTGACCATACGCGGTTTTTTGAGTCGAAAATAGCTGTTCCAGATGCATCACCGTATTCCATTACGTAGTTGCCGGTAAGCTTCCAGTTGATGTAGTCGTGCGGAAGCATGATATAGCGGAGTTTGTCCCAAGCTTCTTTCTTGTGGCGTTTGAGCCACAGAATTTTTGGGGCTGTAAAGCCAGGCAGCATAAGGTTTCCTGTTGCATCGATAACTGCGTCTTTACCGCCGGCGGCTTCTGTAATAAGTGCGCATTCTTCTGTTGTGGAAGTGTCGTTCCAAAGTTTTATGTTATAAAGAGCAGATCCGTCTTCAGCAAGCGGTACGAAGCCGTGCTGCTGGCCGGAAACTCCGATTGCTTCAATTGAAGCTTTTGCTTCTGCTGAAAGCTCTGAGAAGCATTTTTTCATGGCGGCATCGTACCATTCTGTTTTCTGTTCGCGTGTTCCGTCATTTGCAGAAATAAGTTCGAGCGGGCAAGTTTTCTTTTCGATAATCTCTTTTTTCTCATAGTCGTAAATGACTACTTTTATACTTTGTGTTCCAAGATCAATACCACAGACTGTTTTCATTGTATTCCTCCGTTTAGGTGCTGTTTTCCGTTTTCATAGCGTATGCGCATAAATGTGTTCTGTCCAAGCCAAAAAAAGCTGACCAGAGCATAAAACTGCACATTTAATTATGATACGAACATTATACCACAACAATCGGGAAAAAGTATGAAAAAAATGTAAGAAGGTACTAAGCGCTAGGGATTGTAGGCGTGCGCGAGGAGGACGATCAGTGTGCTGGGCTGGCTGAGAAGCGCAAGCACTCGAAGCGTGTTCGGAGCGCGGTTAGTGTGTAGCCCTGAGCTACCACAGATAACGTCGGACGAGCGCGGTTTTGTGCGATATTGTATTGTGTTTTGTTTTTGTGCTAGAATCGGGAAAAGGTCGGGTTTTGATGAAAAATCTGGCGGAGTAACCGGTGCCGCTTTGTGTTTGGTTGATTTGCGTCAGTTTTGCGCAAGAGCGGTTAAAAGGGAAACAGGTGTAAATCCTGTACGATCTCGTCACTGTGATAAGGAAGTGGTGGCCATTTATGTCACTGGAATGTGTTCTGGCGGGCTTTTACAAGCGTTTTGTTTGTTTTGGTGCGTTTGAATGATGTCTGGGAAGGCGGCTGTCATGTTGAGCTTAGAGCCAGGAAACCTGCCGGTTATAATAGTACAGGAAGAAATTCCAGATCACGAGTAATTGGTTGTACTGAAAGTTTATTTCTCTCGTTTTGACAGATTTGTCAGTTGTAATGTGTTGGAAGGCGTTTGAATGTGTGCGCGATTCTGGTGTGTTGCACTTTAAACTGCATCGGATTTGTTGATTGTGCCGTTTTTGGCGATTCCTTTTCTCGTTTTTCTGTGAATTCCTGTAAAAATAATTTGTGTATGATGCCTCTGCATTGTTGCGTAATGCAGCTTTGCAAGGTTTCTACTGGAGGTTTTTATGAAAAAAGGTGTTGTTTTTGCGTTTTTTGCTTTGATGACGGTTCTGTTGCTTTCAAGTTTTACAGGAGCAGATGGCAAAGCTCTTGGAGACGGAACATATAGTGTTGATGTTGAGTTTGATGGTGGAACAGGAAAAGCAAAGATTCTTTCGCCGGCGGTTTTAGTTGTGAAAGATGGTGAGGCTGTAGTTACTGTGACTTGGAGCAGCAAAAACTACGATTACATGATTGTTGACGGCGTTAAGTACATGAACCTTACGCCGGGTAAAGCATCGTCGTTCTCGTTCCCTGTTGCGCAGCTCGGTAAGGAAATGGACGTGATAGGCGACTCTGTGGCAATGAGCAAACCGCATGAGATTGAATATAAGCTGACGTTCACTTTGGCGAAATAGTAAGAACGGCGGTGTTTTTTTGATGGCTGGTATCGATTTGTCTGCGTTTTTTTTCAATTCAAGGTCGAGATTCCGCAGTTTTTTTTCAGTTTTAGCGGCTGTTCTCGTGTTGGTGTGCGCGTTCGTTTCGTGCAGTAAGCGTGAAGCGGCTATCGTGCGTTCTGGTACGAACGAGGGCTTTGGCGCATTTGCTGGCGATGTGGCAGCTGACGTGCGTTCTGCAGAAGTTGTCGCGTTCGCAGATTTGGAAAAAACAGGCAGCATGAGTTTGCGCTACGCGACACATTTTTCTGTGGATTATTACAGCGTGCGTGATGCTGGTGTGGGCGGTTCTGATGACTTTCGCGAGATGGACGCGATTCCTGTATATAGGCTTGTGCGGACAAGTGTTGGAGACGCTTTTTTGCTCGTGCCGGAGGGTATGCCTGTTCCTCAAAATGTGCCGTCCGAAATAACGCCTTTGCAGTTGCCTCTTAAAAACGTGTGCCTTGTAGCGACATCCGCGATGGATCTTATAAACGAATGTGGCGCAATCGGCGAGATTGCTTTCTCCGGCACGAAAGCCAAGGATTGGAGTGTACCGGAAGCCACCGCTGCTATGGAAGCTGGGAAAATCGTGTATGCAGGAAAATACAGTGCGCCGGACTACGAGCTTTTAGCCGCTGGAGATTGCCGGCTCGCCATTGAAAGCACGATGATCTACCACAAGCCGGAAGTTAAAGAAAAACTTGAGGAACTTGGCATTCCTGTTTTTGTGGAGCATTCATCGTATGAGGCGCATCCGCTAGGACGGCTTGAATGGATAAAGCTTTACGGCGTTCTTTTTGGCAAGGAAGCGGTGGCAAATCAATATTACGAAAACGAGCTTTCGCGCATCGAGCCGATAATGCAAAAATCGGCTTCGGGAAAGAGTGTCGCGTTTTTTTATGTGAACTCTAACGGTGCTGTGAACGTGCGTAAGCCCGACGACTACATTGTAAAAATGATAAAGCTTGCCGGCGGAAAATACGCGCTCGACAATCTTTTTGTTGAGGAAGAGAACGCTCTTTCGACCGTGAACATGATGATGGAAGATTTTTATGTTTCGTGCGTGGACGCGGATATCCTTATATATAATGGAACTATAGACACTGCGTTTTCCAGCCTCGACGACCTTTTTGCAAAAAGCGAGCTTTTCCGCGATTTTGCCGCCGTAAAAAGCGGGCGCGTTTATTTTGCGTCAAAGGATTTTTATCAGCAGTCAACCGGAATGGCAGCTTTCATCGAGGATTTGTATAACGTTTTAAACGATGAGAATGGAGATTTTGCATATCTAACAAAGCTTTAGTTAAGCAAAGTGTGATGTTAATAGCTGCGTAGCCGAAGTTTTGAAACGAAAAACATGTGACGAGCGAAGCGAGGAGGTGCTTTTTCGGGGCAAAACTTCGGCGAAAGCAGCTTTAGGATAAAATTTTGAAAAAAAGATTTGTTATTGCTTTTATCGTAATGATTTGTGTTCTCATCTTCCTCTTCCTGTGGAACCTCGCCACGGGAAGCGTCTCCATATCGTTCTCAAAATTTTTGTCCATCCTGTTCGGTGACGACTCTGAACTTACCCATTACCGGGTTATCTGGAATATCAGGCTTCCGCGCATCCTTTCCGCGATTCTTTTGGGCGGTGCTCTTTCCGTATCGGGCTTTCTTTTGCAAACGTTTTTCGGCAATCCGATAGCGGGGCCTTATGTCCTTGGAATAAGCTCCGGCGCGAAACTCGTTGTTGCCCTCACAATGATTTTTCTGCTTGGAAGGGGAGTTGTCGTAAGCGCGTTCGGCATGGTCGTAGCCGCTTTTTTCGGCTCGATGATTTCAATGGGGATTGTGCTCGTTCTTTCCTCTAAAGTTCGCAATATGTCCGTGCTTGTCGTGTGCGGCATTATGGTCGGCTACATTTGCTCGGCGATAACGGATTTTGTTGTCACATTCGCAAGCGACTCCAACATCGTGAACCTTCACAACTGGTCGCTCGGAAGCTTTTCCGGCATGAACTGGAGCGACGTTAGAATCATAACGATTATCGTGGTTTCTGTTTCGCTTCTGGCTTTTTTCCTTTCAAAACCGATGGCGGCATATCAGCTTGGCGAAAACTACGCGCGTAACATGGGCGTGAATATAAAAATCCTTCGTGTCGTGCTGATTCTGCTTTCAAGCTTGCTTTCCGCGTGCGTCACAGCGTTTGCGGGGCCTGTCTCTTTTGTCGGAATCGCTGTTCCTCATCTTGTAAAAACGTCTTTCGGAACTTCGAAGCCGCTTGTCCTTATCCCCGGATGTTTTATCGGCGGCGCGATTGTGACTGTTCTTTGCGACGGCATTGCGCGGTCTGTGTTTGCCCCGACGGAAATCAGCATAAGTTCCGTTACGGCGGTTCTTCTTGTGCCTGTCGTCGTTTACATGATGCTCAAAAAGCATGGGAGACGCGCTGATGCTTAAAACTAAGGATTTATGCGCCGGTTACGGTAAAAAAGTCGTTATATCGGGTGTTTCTTTTGAGGTTAAAGCCGGAGAAATCGTTACTTTGATAGGTCCGAACGGTTCTGGAAAATCGACTGTACTTAAGACGATTACGGGGCAGCTTGCACGTCTTGGTGGAACTATTTCAGTGTTGGATAAGGATTTGGTAAGTCTTTCGGCTTCTGAGGCAGCTCTTCACGTTTCTATGGTAATGACGGAGCGGATTCATCCAGAGTACATGACGTGCCGCGATGTGATTGCGACGGGACGATATCCGTATACGGGAAGGCTCGGCATTCTTGGCGAGGCGGATTGGCGCGCGGTTGACGAGGCGATAAAGCTTGTTCATGCAGAAGATGTCGTGGATTCTGATTTTATGCGGATAAGCGACGGTCAGCGGCAGCGTGTTATGCTTGCGCGCGCGATTTGCCAGGATACGGAAATTATCGTGCTTGATGAGCCGACTTCGTTCCTTGATATGTTCTACAAGCTTGATTTGCTTAAGACTATCCGGTTTTTGGCGCGGGAGAAGGGAAAGGCGATTTTGATGTCGCTCCACGAGCTTGATTTGGTGAAAATGGTCGCCGATACGGTTGTCTGTCTTAAGAATGATGGCGTTGACGGTGCGCATGTTGTGCGGATTGGTACTCCGGGTGAGATTTTTGTTGGAAGATTTGTGCAGGATTTGTACGGAGTTGAGCCGGATGAGTTTGACCCGGAGACTGCGAGTTTGCGTTTGAAGCCGGTGGTCGCGGAAGCTGTTGGGGGCGAGGGGGATGTGCAAAAAGTGAGTGGCGCACCCGCGCCAGTTTCGAGTGATGCGCCAGTCACAAAAAAACGCGCTAAAGTCATTATGGTACAAGGAACTATGTCCAATGCCGGAAAAAGCCTTCTTGTCGCCGGTTTGTGCCGTGTTTTCCGTCAGGACGGCTATCGTGTCGCGCCATTCAAATCGCAGAATATGGCGCTCAACTCATTCATAACGAACGAGGGGCTGGAGATGGGGCGCGCCCAAGTAATGCAGGCGGAAGCTGCCGGTATTGAGCCAATCGTCGCCATGAACCCGATTCTTCTTAAACCAACTGACGACAAAGGCTCTCAGGTTATTGTGAACGGCGAAGTCATCGGTAATATGCGCGCCAAAGATTATTTCAAATACAAAAAACAGCTTATCCCGGATATAAAAAAGGCGTTCTCCGCTTTGGAAGAGATTGCTGACATCATTGTGATTGAAGGCGCGGGAAGCCCTGCCGAAATAAACTTACGAAGCGACGACATTGTGAATATGGGGCTTGCCGAGCTTGTTGACGCGCCTGTGCTTCTTGTTGCCGACATCGACAGGGGTGGCGTTTTCGCGCAGCTTTGTGGAACGGTGCAGCTTTTGCGTGACGATGAGCGTGCCAGGGTGAAAGGGCTTGTGATAAACAAGTTCCGTGGCGATAAGTCCATTCTTGACCCTGGAATCAGCATGATTGAGGATATGCTCAAAATTCCTGTGACAGGCGTTCTGCCTTATCTTGATATTTCACTCGACGACGAGGACAGTCTGAGCACACGTTTCGAAAAAAAAGAAACTAAGCTTGTGAATATCGGTGTGGTAAGACTTCCGCGCATTTCGAATTTCACGGATTTTGCGGTTTTTGAGCAGATTCAGGATGTTTCGCTTCATTATATTACGGATGTTCGTGAGGTTGCGAAGATGGATATGGTGATAATTCCGGGCAGCAAGAACACGATTGGCGATTTGAAGTGGCTCCGTGAAAGCGGCTTGGAAGCAGCGATAAAGAAATTTGCGACTAAAAAGCCTGTTTTCGGGATTTGCGGCGGTTATCAGATGCTTGGAAACTCGATAATCGATGCGGATGGCGTTGAGGGCGGCGGCGAGCTGCGCGGAATGGAGCTTTTGGATTGTCGCACTGAATTGAAGTCGCAAAAAGTGCGTACGCGTGTTTCCGGTCGTCTCGGTGCGGTTGACGGCGTTCTTTCGTGCCTTTCTAGAAAAGAGTTTTCCGGTTATGAAATCCACATGGGCGAGACGACAGTCGGCGGAAATGCGCACCTGATGGAAAAAGGTGCGTACTCTGGAAACGTTTACGGCACTTATATCCACGGCTTTTTTGATGAGGGCGACTTGTCGATATGCGTTGTCCGCGCGCTCGCCGCCGCCAAAGGAGTGTCGCTTCCTTGTGACGGTGCTGGTGCGGAAACTGATGGCGCAGTAACTGGAGCTGCAGTGGAAACGGGAGCCGCTTCTTGCGAAAAATTGAAGGAACGTTCGGGAGATGTTTCGTCCGGTTCCGAGCCCAGGCAGCGTTTCGATTACCGCGCGTTCAAAGAAACTCAGTATGATAAGCTTGCTGACGCTGTTCGCGGGTATATGGATATGAAAGCTGTTTATGGTATGCTCCGGGAAGCGGCGTTTTAGGCGCGAACAGCTTGTTTTGTGCCGATTTTGCATTTGGCGGGTTTGTTGATGGATTACGAAAAAAACTACGACGAGATTTATAATACAATAAAACGCGGATGGGATTCCATCGCGAAGCCGCTTGAAAGCCTTGGCCGAATGGAAACGCTCGTCGCCAAGCTAGGAGCTGCCCAGAATAAGGAACATCCGGCTGTGGGAAAAAGTGCTCTGCTCGTCCTCTGCGCCGATAACGGCATCGTGGAAGAAGGCGTTTCTCAGTCAGCGCAGGCTGTGACAAGAGTCTGCGCTGAGAATATCGCTGCAGGAAAGACGACAGCCGGGATAATGGCATCGCAAACTGATACAGAAGTTATTGCTGTTGATATGGGAATTGCTTGTTCGGAGAGCATTCCCGGCGTTTTGAGCCGTAAGATTCGGCAGGGTACGCGGAATTTTACCAAAGAGCCTGCAATGACGAAAGCAGAGGTCGAGCAGGCAGTGCAAACCGGGCTTTCTCTTGTGGAGGATTGCCAGAAACGCGGTGTTGACGTGATTTGCATTGGTGAGATGGGCATCGGCAACACTACGACATCGGCTGCCGTCGCGGCTTCCCTTTTGAAATGTCCCGCGAAAACTGTTGTAGGCCGTGGCGCCGGACTGTCCGAAGCTGGTTTGGCTCGTAAAAAAGAAGTTGTCCAAAATGCGATAGATTCTTATGGTTTGTATGATGCTTCTGTAATTGATGTGCTTCGGTCTGTCGGCGGCTATGATATTGCCGGAATGGTCGGGGTTTATGAAGGCGCACGGCGTTACGGTGTTCCGGTTATACTCGACGGTGCGATAAGTCTTGTGGCGGCTCTCGTCGCCGAGCGGATGAATCCCGGTGTTATGCGTTATCTTCTTCCATCTCATAAAAGCCGCGAGCCGCTTTCTGCCCTCGTCTGTGAAGCTCTTGGCATTGAGCCTGTTCTTGACGCAGATATGGCTTTGGGCGAGGGAACAGGCGCGCTCCTTATGCTTGGCATTCTAAAAACAGCAGCCGCCGTTTATGAAAAAAGTTTGCGTTTTAGTGAATCGGGTGTCGCGCAATACAAGAGGCATGATGTATGATTACACTTGTTTACGGTGGCAGTGGAAGCGGAAAATCGAAGTTCGCGGAACAGCTTGTCATTTCGTCCAAAGCCGAGCGCAAATATTATGTCGCCACAATGCAAGTCTATGATGACGAGGGCAGACGAAAAGTCGAGCGTCACAGGAAACTTCGCGATGGTAAAGGTTTTGTCACGATGGAAGCGCCTGTTGACATTGGGGCGGTTGCTCGGCAAATTGCGGATGGAGTGCAATCTGGCGAAACGTATCAAATCGCAGACGGCGCGCAATTTGGCGAAACTCTCGTATCTAAAACCGCTGTGTTATTGGAATGCATGATGAATCTTGTTGCTAACGAAATGTTTCCGCCTGAAAGTGAGGACGGTCAGCTGGGAAGTAATGGCGGCATAGAAGAGTCTGTCGTTGTGTCGCGCATAATAAGCGGTTTGGAAGAGCTCTTCTCATGCGCTGACGACATCATAATTGTAAGCGGAAATGTCTTTAAAGACGGCTCGGAATACGATGAAAGCACACTAAGTTATATGCGCGCACTCAGTGTGGTAAATGCTTTTATCGCATCAAAAGCAGATGAAGTGTACGAGGTTGTCGCCGGAATCCCTTTGAAAATCGCGCGTCAAGACAAATGTGCGCATTTGTTCGATGGTGGTAAATCTGGCAGTGCCAAAATCGCGGGAGCGTAACTGAATATGATAAAACGTTTTTTCAAATCAATAATCGTTGCTTTTTCCCTTTACTCGCGCATCCCGATGCCACGCTTTCAATGGGCATCGGACGACATGAAATATCACCTTTGCTTTTTCCCGTGGGTCGGCGCTGTTATCGGGCTTGCCGAATACGGCTTGAAACTCGCTGCTATCAGCCTGAATATCGGGCCGGTGCTTTACTACGCGCTTGCGCTCGCGCTTCCTTTGCTTTTGACTGGAGGTTTCCACATGGACGGCTTCATGGACACAATGGACGCGCTTCATTCGTATCAAAGTGCTGAAAAAAAACGCGAAATACTTAAAGATCCTCACGTCGGTGCGTTCGCCGTCATAAGCCTTGCTGTGTATATGCTTCTTGCGGTCGGTTTTGCTTCTCAGGTTACGACGATTGCCGCAGTCCGCATTATGGCGTTTTCGTTTTTTATTTCGCGCTGCCTAAGTGGTTTGAGCGTCACGTATTTTCCAAAATCGAAAAAAGAAGGAATGCTTTACACCGAGGCAAGTGCCGGAAACTCAAAAATTGTCGGCATCAGCCTTGTCGTGCAGCTCGTTATCGGTGTCGCGCTCATGCTTTATGTGTCGCTCCCGGAATCGTTCGCGGCGGTTTTCGCGCTCGTTGGCATGCTGCTTACGTTCGTATATTATTTTTTTATGAGCAAAAAGCAGTTCGGCGGCATTTCTGGCGATATATCAGGCTTTTTTGTCGTTGTTTCGGAGCTTGCGGCTCTGATTGGTGTTGCACTTGCAAGTATTTTGGGACTGTAGGGAGATATCATGGAACTGATTTTAGGCGGCTACGCACAAGGAAAGCTTGATTTTGCGAAATCTTGTTATCCTGATGCAGTTGTTTTTGATGACATCAATTACAGGGAGCTTTTATCGTCTGATGATTCGTGCGGTTCGGTTGCTGGTGGGTTGTCGGGTGATGCAGAATCAGTTGGAGATATTGGAGAAAAATGCACAAAAATCTGGAATCATTTCAATATCTCCGTGAAAAAAATGCTTGAATTAAGTAAAAATGATGATGAAGTGCGCGAATTGATTCAGAAATCAATCGTATTTCATAAGAATCTTGTCATAATCAGTGATGAAATTGGATGCGGAATCGTTCCGATGAATGCAGATGACCGTCATTTTCGTGAATTTATCGGGCGAATTCAGTGTTTTTTAGCAGAAAAAGCCGAAAGAGTGTTCCGTGTTGTGTGCGGCATCCCGCAGAGGATAAAATGATGGATGAACGAAAGCAGAGTTTTGGACAAAAATCGGACAAAGAACATGAATCTGAGCGCGAGCTTACCTTGATTTTTATCCGGCATGGAGAGACAGCCGGAAACGCGCAAAAACGATATATCGGCAAGACTGACGTGCCATTGAGCAAGTCAGGAAAATCGGCTCTTCGTGCGTTGCGTCATGAATATGAAGATAAAGGTTTTATAGATGATGATGTTTGTCCGTTCGTTGTCGTATCCCCGATGAGGCGTTGTATTCAAAGCGCGGAGATTCTTTTTCCACTTGTCGTGCCGTTTCCTGTAAGAAAATTTTGCGAAATTGATTTTGGTCTTTTCGAGGGAAAAAATTACGATGAGCTTATGGCTGATGAGACGCTGAAAGTTGAATATCAAAAGTGGATAGACAGCAACGGAGAGGCGCCGTTTCCTGGCGGCGAAAGCAAAGCGGAGTTTATCGAACGGATTAAAGCTGGTTTCGCGGATTTTTTGGAAATGATTCGTACTAGGGGATGCCACACTGCGACAGCTATAGTTCATGGCGGAACGATAATGGCATTGATGTCGTCGTTTTGCGGCGGCAGTTTTTACGATTATCAGGTGAAAAACGGACACGGATTTATCTGTACGCTCGATTTGGTAGCGTATACCCGTGGAGATACCGGTGCAATGTCCATTTTGCAGAGATTTTAGAAAATGCGGACCATTCTTTTATGTCACATAATCGCATTCGTCACCGGATTTTTGCTCGATTTGTTGCTTGGTGACCCTCACTGGCTGCCGCACCCTGTAAGGCTGATAGGAAAGCTTATTTCGGTTTTGGAAGCCCGGCTGCTTGGTGACGCGGAAACTGGCTTGGAGTCTGGCGGATCTGCTCTGCGGACTCCGCGCCAAAAACGCGCTCGTGGCGTGCTTCTCGTGATTGTCGTGTGTGCTTCTTCTTCTTTTGTGGCAGCCGCGATTCTTGTACCGTGCTATATCATTAGCCCGATTTTAGGTTGCGTGATCGAAGCTGTGATGACGTACCAGATGCTTGCGACAAAATGCCTTAAGGACGAAAGCATGAAAGTGTACCGTGCGCTTGAAACTGGCACTTTGGACGATGCGCGGCGGGCTGTTTCTATGATTGTGGGGCGTGATACGGCACATCTTACCGATGAAGAAGTGACAAAAGCCGCCGTTGAGACAGTCGCTGAGAACACGTCGGATGGAGTTATCGCGCCGATGCTTTATTTTGCGCTTGGCGGACCTGTTCTTGGCTTTTTTTACAAAGCGGTCAACACGATGGATTCGATGGTCGGCTATAAAAATGAGCGTTATATCGATTTTGGGCGGTGTGCCGCAAAAACTGATGATGTTCTGAACTTTTTGCCGGCGCGGATCAGCGCGTTTTTGATGATTGCCGCCTGTCCGCTTTTGGGACGCGACTTCAATGCGAGAAATGCGTTTCGTATTTACAAGCGAGACAGATTAAAGCACGAAAGTCCGAACTCGGCGCATACAGAAAGCGTGTGTGCCGGTGCGCTCGGGATAAGGCTTGCAGGACCGGCGAGCTACGGCGGCATCGTGGAAGAAAAGTCTTTTCTTGGTGACGATATGCGTCCGTTTGGGAAAATTGAGCATAAAGACATAATTCGGTCGAACCGGCTTTTGTACGCGGCTTCGTTTTTGTGCGAATTAGTGTGCGCTGGGCTTTTGATCGCATTTTGGCAAGTGTTTGGGCACATTTTTTAGGAGTTTTAATGCACGGTGGCGATGTTTACCGAAACAAAGTGAAATACGATTTTTCAATAAACGTAAATCCTCTTGGTATGCCGCAGACGGTTAGGGAAGCCGCTTTAGCCGCTGTTTGTGATGCAGAAAAATACCCTGATATGCGGTGTGAAACTTTGCGTTTTGCGATTTCTAGCAAGTTTGGCTGTGCGGCTGAGAATGTTGTCTGTGGAAACGGAGCATCGGAGCTGATTCTTGCGTTTTTGCGGATGGCATGTTCACCTTGTGTGACGGATGCAGGGCGGGCGGCAGGCGCGCCTAGGTTACTTCTTTTGTCGCCGTGTTTTACTGGGTACGAGACCGCGTTTCGCGCAGTCGGTGCACAGCTCGGCGCGGACTGTGATTTTAGTGGCGATTTAGAGTATTTTGCGCTTTCAACGAAAAATGATTTTTCTTTTACATGCGAAATGCTTCCTGCGTTTTTAGAAAAACTTCGTGCGTCAAAACCCAATGCATGTATCATAACGAACCCGAATAACCCGAACGGAAAGCTTGTCGAGCGCGCCGTTTTGGAGGAAATTGCGTCCGAGTGCGAAAAAACAGGCATTTGGCTTTTAATAGACGAATGCTTTATGGAGCTTACTGGAAAAGCATGCGAATATTCGTTTATCCCGCTGCTTTCGCGGTACAAGTCTGTGATTGTTCTTCGTGCATTTACAAAAACGTTCGCTATTCCGGGGCTGAGGCTTGGATATTGCGCCACTTCAGGCGGGGAGACTGCTGCCGCTTTAAGAAAGCAGCTTCCTGAATGGAGTGTATCTGCCCCGGCACAGGCTGCTGGTGTTGCAGCGGTGCACGAGGACGCATACCTTAAAGAGGCTGTGCGCCTTATCAGCGAGGAGCGGCAGTTTTTGGCGACGGAACTGAAAAATCTTGGCTTTACGGTGTTCCCGTCGGACGTAAACTTTTTGCTTTTCTGCGCTGATGCTCGCGCGAATGGTGCGGATTGCTGCTCGTCGGAAGGCTCGCTTTTTGATGCACTTCTTGATGACAGTATTTTGATACGTGACTGCCGAGATTTTACGGGGCTGGGTGAAGGTTATTACAGAATCGCTGTGCGGAAACACGCGGAAAACGAGGCTTTTGTAACAAGTTTGCAGCGGATTTATGGAGAAATGAAATGAACGGAATTGAATATGTACTTCCTGCTGATATAGAAAATCGAAGTTTCCAGATAATTGCGTCGGAGCTTGATGAGAAAGGTATCGTTTTGCCGGCGGACGAAAAGCCTGTCACAATGCGTGTAATCCATACGACTGCAGATTTTGAGTATGCCGAAACGATGTGTTATTCCGCCGGAGCAGTCGCCGCCGCCCGCTCCCTTCTGTTTGAAGGTGCTGATATCGTTACGGACACGAATATGGCTAAAGCGGGCATAAACAAAAAAACACTGGCATCATACGGCGGTGAACTTCACTGTTTTATGGCGGACGATGATGTTGCCGAAGAAGCCCACAAACGGCAAGTTACCCGCGCGTGCATAAGCATGGAGCGGGCGGCGGCTCTTAATAAAAAAGTGATATTCGCCATCGGAAACGCGCCCACTGCGCTTATTTCACTTTACGAGATGATGGAAAAAGGTTTTTACACGCCAGATTTTGTTATCGGGGTTCCAGTTGGATTTGTGAACGTTGTCGCCGCAAAAGAGCTGTTTTTAAAATCGAACGTTCCGTATATCATAAATCAAGGTAGAAAAGGCGGAAGCGGTGTTGCGGCGGCTATCTGCAATGCGCTTTTGTATGGACTTACGAGGCGTGAGGAGGTGTGAATTGAACGACGAGAAACTTACAAATCCGCCCACAAACGCGAATGGCCTGCGCTTAGGATTCACGACCGGAAGCTGTGCCGCCGCAGCATCAAAAGCGGCAACGTACATGCTCCTCACTGGCAGGAAAAAAGACCGCATTTCAATAGAAACCCCGAAAGGCATTCGTTTTGACGCACAGATTGTTGATATCGAGAGGCATGAAACATCCGTAAGTTGTGCCGTGATAAAAGATGGTGGAGATGACCCGGATATTACGACTGGTGCTCACATTGTTTCGACTGTGCGCTTTTTGCCGGAAGCCGCGCAGTTCATCGTTATTGATGGTGGAATAGGCGTTGGGCGTGTGACTCTTCCGGGGCTAGACCAAAAGCCGGGAGAAGCTGCGATAAATCACGTTCCGCGCGAAATGATAACGAAAGAAGTTCTTGAAGTTTGCCGTCTTTGTGACTATGACGGCGGAATATCAGTAGAAATCTCAGTACCAGAAGGTGAAGAACTTGCTGCAAAAACCTTCAATCCACGTCTTGGCATAAAAGGCGGCATATCAATTCTAGGAACAAGCGGAATCGTGGAGCCGATGAGTAGTCAAGCGCTTCTGGACACTATCCGCACGGAACTGAGTCAGAAAAAAGCCTTGGGGTTCACAATCGCCGCTGTATCTCCCGGAAACTACGGACTCGATTTTATGAGAAAAGCGTTCGGCTACGACTTAGATAAAAGCGTAAAATGCTCGAATTTTATCGGTGATACAATAGATATGGCAGCGGAACTTGGCTTCAAAAAATTTCTGCTTACTGGACATATCGGGAAACTCATAAAAGTTTCAGGCGGCATTATGAACACTCATTCAAGTTTGGGTGACTGCCGCATGGAACTGCTCGCTGCCTCTGCAATCAAAACGGGTTGCTGCATGGAAACAGTCCGCGCAATACTGGAAGCCGCGACTACGGAAGAAGGCGTGCGTATTATCGAACAAGACGGAAAACGCGCCGAGGCTATGGCTTACGTTATGGAGCGCATCATGTTTAATTTGGAAAAACGGGCGGCAGAAAAGGCGCAACGAAATGCAAACAACAAAATGGAGATTGCCTGCATAATGTATTCTAACGATTTCGGACTGCTCGCACAAAGTTGTAATGCAGCTGATATGATTGCGGAACTTGTTGATTTACCTTTTTCTTGTTATGAATCATAATAATTTTGGTGTTTCTTCACAGATTTGTGTACAGTGATTCATACAGAAGGTTACATATCCTGTGATTGTTGGGAATTCTGCGCGTAGCTTGAGTAAGTTCGCTTCGAATATCATCATGGTCGGTGAGCAGTTTTAGGAGTGTTTATGGTTTATTTTGTCGGGGCAGGATGCGGAGCTGCTGATTTAATCACGGTGCGCGGAATGCGTTTACTAAAAAAGGCTGATTTGATTATTTATGCAGGATCGCTTGTGAATCCGGAACTTTTGGAGTATGCGGATAAAAAATGCCATTTGATTGATAGCTCTAGACTTACGCTTGATCAGGTTATTGACGTGATTGTGAAGATGGAGCCTGATAAAAAAACGATTGTACGGCTTCATTCCGGAGAGCCAAGCCTATACGGTGCAGTACGAGAACAGATGGACCAACTTGACGCGCGTGGAATTCGATACGAGAGCTGTCCCGGAGTATCGGCTTGTTTCGGTGCTGCTTCCAGTCTGAATATGGAGTTTACGCTTCCGGATGTTTCTCAGTCTCTTATAATCACGAGAATGGCAGGCAGAACATCTGTTCCTGGTTCGGAAAGCATAGAAAGTTTTGCAGCCCATCATGCATCGATGGCGATTTATCTTAGTACAGGAATGATAGAGGAGCTTTCACGGCGGCTGATTGATGGCGGATATTCACCGGAAACTCCGGCGGCTATTGTTTACAAGGCTTCTTGGCCTGATGAAAAGGTTTTTGTGTGTACGGTGGAAACGTTGCCGAGTGTCGCCGTCGAGCATGGAATTACGAAAACGGCTGTTATTCTTGTTGGCGACTGTGTTGCTGGCAAAAAATATTCGAAATCGCGTCTTTATGCGTCGGATTTTGAAACAGGATTCCGCAAGCCAGTGGACACAAATGCTGAGGTTAATGACTGAGAGAGGTGTCCGAATGGTAGTTTACATTTGTTCATTTACAGAACGAGGGGCGTTATGTGAAGAACGACTTTTTAGGTGTTTCCCCGAAATTACCTGGGTTTCCAAAAGATATGGCGTTGCTACGGATGGTTGTCCTCCGTTAAAAAATCAAATTCCGCCACCTATTAATGATTTCCTTGCAGAGGCTTTCAGAAAAAGACTCCCGGTAGTGTTCATCGGATCTACTGGAATTGCTGTCCGCCTTTCTGCAGATTATGTAAAAGACAAGTTTTTCGACAGCCCTGTTATTGTGATGGACACGAAACAACAATTTGTAATACCGCTTCTTTCTGGCCACATTGGTGGTGCGAACGAGCTGGCATGTATGTTTTCGGATCGGCTGAATGCAATTCCTGTTATAACGACCGCATCTGATGTTGAGAAAAAGTTTGCCGTTGACTTGTTTGCAAAGAGAAACGGTTTTTCCATATTAAATCGTGATGCAGTGAAATACGTGACCGCGAAAATTCTTTGCGATCAAACTGTTCGCATCTGGATTCACCCCGAAATATCTTTTCCAGCTGACGGAATTCCGAGTGATGTGGTCGTTGTCAGTGGTGAAACACCGCCTGATGACACGGATATCGTTGTTTTAAAAGATGATGAAGTTTGTGGCGAGTATGACAATTTGCATACGGTTGTGCTTTTTCCAAAACTTTACTGCATAGGCATCGGTTGTAAAAGAGGCAAAACATTTGATGAGTTGCAGTTATTTCTTTCAAAATCGCTTCCTGAATCAATCATTGAGAATATGTATGCCATTGCTTCCATAGATATTAAAAAAAGTGAAATAGGACTTATGGAATTAGCGCAATATCATCATATTCCTTTCTTGACATATACAGCTGATGACCTTGCTGCTATTCCCGGCAATTTTAGTGAATCGCAATTTGTGCTAGAAAAAACTGGTGTTTCAAATGTGTGTGAGCGATCATCTGTAAAGTGCGCTTTCGAAAATCAGGCTGAAACTTTTATGGAAGAAGCAAGAACCGACATAGACGGTGTTCTTGTATACCGGAAAATTGCAGGAGATGGCATGACTGTTGCGGTTGCAAAACGTAAACTAAAAAAATTGATTTGGTGAACATATTTATCTGCGTTTCATTGGGAAAAAGAGCGGCGCATTTGATGATAATGTAATAGAATATAGTGTAATGTCGAATAACAGGCGGGGTATAAAATGATGTATGATAAAATAATATATGCTGTTGGCATCGGACCGGGGAAAGTCGGGAAGATGACTCAAGAAGCTTTCGATGTGCTTGAAAGCTGTGATATCATTGTCGGTTACACTGTTTATATCGAGTTACTGAAGCCTTCGTTTCCAAACAAAGAATTCGCATCGACCCCGATGAAGCAGGAAATTGAGCGGTGTAAAATGTGCTTTGATTTTGCGCTTGGTGGGAAAAAAGTCGCGCTTGTGTGTAGCGGAGATGCGGGAGTTTACGGAATGGCTTCACCACTTTTTGAACTTCAACAGAGAAATTCGCAGTATGCTGATGTGGAAATCATTGTAATACCTGGTGTTACTGCCGCTAATAGCGGAGCTGCTCTTCTTGGTGCGCCACTGAATCACGATTATTGTGTCATAAGCCTTAGCGACCTTCTGACTCCTTGGGAGACGATTGAAAAACGCCTTGTTTCTGCCGTTCAGGGTGATTTTGCCGTCGCGCTTTATAATCCGGCAAGTCACCGCCGTAACGATTATCTAAAAAAAGCATGTCAGATTATGATTTCTGCAGGTGCGGATGAGGGAAGGGCTTGTGGCTATACACAGAATATCGGGCGAGATGATGAAAGAATGGAGATTTGTACTCTTTTGGAGTTAATGGAAAAAGAAATCAATATGTTCACTACGGTTTTTATAGGAAATTCAAAAACTCAGATTATCAAGTCAGTGAATGGTGAGAAAAAGCTTGTTACAAAACGTGGGTATGAAATATGAGCAAGGTTCTTTTGTTCGGAGGAACAACTGAGGGGCGGATTATTGCCGAAATCCTTTCGGATAACAAGATAGAGTGCGATGTCTGTGTCGCGACCGAATACGGCGAAATGGTTATGGAAGAAATGCCGTTTGTGCGTGTGATGACAGGCAGGCTGTCTTATGCAGAAATGGCAGCTCTTGTTCAAAATGGCGGCTACGATGCTGTTATTGATGCAACTCATCCGTTTGCTGTCGAAGTTTCTGCGAATATCAGAAAAAGTGTTGCTTCCGCTGTTTTTTGTGGTGCGAGTGATGGTTGTGATGGTGAGCCTGTAGAAAAAGTAGCGGCTGTAGCAGAAAAATCGGGTGTGCTGAGTTTACCGCTTATCAGGTATGAGCGGAATATGGATGTTTCTGAAAATTATGACAGTTGCGAGTTTTTTGATGATGTTCCTTCTTGTATTTTGGCTTTGGCCCGGACAGAAGGAAAAATTCTGCTTACTACAGGCAGTAAGGAACTTGGTGATTTTTGCGAATGTGAATCGATAAAAAGTCGTCTTGTCGCGCGTGTTCTGCCCGGCATGGAAAGTTTGCGCTTGTGCTACGATGCCGGGCTTACCGGAAAACAGATTATAGCGATGCAGGGACCGTTCTCGGAGCAGATGAACCGCACGATTATTGAGGAATATGGTATTTCTGTCCTTGTGATGAAAGAAAGCGGAAAAACAGGCGGTGCTGATGAAAAGATTCGTGCGGCCAAAGCGGCTGGTATTGGGTGCTATGTAATCCGCCGCCCAAGGATCCTTGATGATGCAGATGTTTCAACAGTTGGTCAAGATTCATCCGAATTATCGGGTGTCGCACTCGATTCGTCCAAAGAATCCGCTTTTGCGTTTGTTGAAGCCGACAATTCATCTGCCAGTCACGAATCTGCATTCCAGAATTACTGCGTTGTTTCTTCGATTGGCGAGCTGTGCCGGACTCTTGAAAAATGCCTTTCTGGATCTGTAACATGGCGTATTTCCCTTCATGTTTCTTTGGCAGGAATCGGGCCTGGTGGCACAGACTTTATGACAGCGGCTGTCCGTACCCGGCTTGCCGAAGCCGACTGTGTTTTTGGCGCACCGCGTATGCTTTCATCTGTGCATGTAAAAGGCTTTGAAGCAGACGGCACAAAAACTCGATCCGATAATGCAAATTGCGCAAGTGAAAAGTATATAGGCGAAAAGTGTGCGACATATCCGTATTATCTTGCGTCTGATATTCTGCCAGTTTTGGAAGATCTGCGCCAAAAAGCTGCTGAAACATCGGAATCCGCTAATTATGCAAGAGTTTTGCGTGCCGTCGTGCTTTTTTCTGGTGATCCTGGCTTTTTTAGCGGTGCGGAAAAACTGAAAGAGGCTCTTTCTGCGTTGCCTGATGCCACCGTGGAAATTCTCCCCGGAATATCCTCGATTCAGTATTTGGCTTCGAAACTTGGACGAAATTGGCAAAATGCTGATATAATCAGTATGCACGGTGTACCCGAAGAAAAGTGGCTTCCTGCAGTGGACTCGGCAGTTTCGGCAGGGCGTGAAGTTTTCTTCCTTACATCGGGTGCAGCTGATATCCGTCGTTTGGGAAGCTTTCTTGTTTCTCTCCGGCGTTCTGGTGGCGTTAGCGAGTATACGGTTCACGTCGGTTTTCAGCTTTCGTATCCGGATGAGGTTGTAAAAACTCTTACGCCGGAAGAATGCATGGAAATTGATGGTCAAGGGCTGTGGTGCGGAATGCTTATTCCGAAAAAAGGAAATTGATATGAAAAAAAATCACGGAATCTGTGATATTAATGAAAACAATGAAAATCGAGAAACAGTAAAATCGATTGAATTTTGCACTCCGGGTATTCCCAATTCTTGTTTTATCCGTGGTGATGTTCCGATGACGAAAGAAGAAATTCGAATCTTTTCTGTCAGCAAGCTGCATCTTAGCTCAAAGTCGGTTGTCTACGATATCGGGAGCGGAACAGGCTCTGTCGCTGTGGAAATTGCCCGACTTTCACCGGATATTGAAGTTTATGCTGTTGAAATAAACAGTGAAGGAATAAAACTCATAAATCAAAATGCTACGAATTTCGGTTGCAGTAATATTCATGCGGTTCAAGCACTTGCTCCTGCTGGATTGGAAAATCTTCCAACTCCTACGCATGCGTTTATTGGTGGCACTAAAGGCAATTTATTGGCAATTATAGAAGCTTTACGAGAGAAAAATCCTAAAATCCGCATTGTTGGAACAGCCGTAACACTTGAAACTGTCGCTGAAATGCAGAACGCGCTTAAAAATCTTCCAGTGACTGATGACGATGTTGTGCAAGTTTCCGTGAGTCGTGCGGAAAAAGTCGGTGGTTACAGGATGATGAAGGCGAACAATCCTGTGTTTATTTATTCGTTCACGTTTTCAGGAGCGGATTGACATGCGTTTTCCAAGAATTGTAATTGCAGCTCCTAAAAGCGGAAGTGGAAAAACTCTTGTTAGCATTGCACTGATGAAAGCTCTTTCTATACGCGGAAAGAAAGTTTCTGCTTTCAAATGCGGGCCGGACTATATTGATCCGCTTTTTCACAAGAAAATCCTTGATGTTCCATCGAAAAATCTTGATCTTTTCTTTTCTGATCCTGTTACAATTCACCATCTTTTTGCAGATGATAATTCCAGCGATATATCAATAATAGAAGGAGTTATGGGGCTTTTTGATGGAGTTGCCGGATTTACGGACGAAGCTTCTACATATCATCTTGCGTCTGTTTTGGAGTCGCCTGTAATTCTTGTTGTGAATGCGAAAGGGGCGGGGCGTTCTATTGTTGCAGAAATAAAAGGCTTTGTCTCAATGGATGAAAAAAAACTCATAAAAGGCGTTATTCTGAACAATCTGCCGGGAACTTTGTATGATGCGCTGAAGCCGCAGATAGAGGGCGAGTGCAGTATTTTGGTTCTGGGATTTTTGCCGACACTAGGCGAGCTTCATGTCGAGAGCCGGTATCTTGGGCTTACGTTGCCGGATGAGATAGCTGATATCAGGCTTTCAGTTGAAAAAGTTGCGGAGAAACTTTGTGAGACAGTTGATGTTGAGAAAATAGTTGATATTGCGGAGAATGCGCCAGATTTGGAGGCTCGCATAGAAGGGACCCAAACAAAAGCCGCACCGGATGATGCTCATCGTGTCCGGATTGCTGTTGCACGCGACGAGGCGTTTTGTTTTTATTATGATGACAACTTAAAACTTTTAGAGCAGTATGGTGCGGAGATTGTTACATTCTCGCCCATAGCAGACAATTCTCTTCCGCCCGGTATAGACGGAATCGTGTTCGGTGGCGGTTACCCTGAACTTCATGCGGAGAAATTGGAGCAAAATGTTTCTATGCGCCGGGCGGTGAAAGCCGCTATTGAAAGCGGAATGCCGTCTGTGGCGGAATGCGGCGGTTTTATGTATCTTCATGAGCGGATTCAGACTGCGGAAGGTGTTTTCCGAAACATGGTCGGTTTAATAAACGGTGATTGCACTTATAAGGGCAAGGCTGTGCGCTTCGGGTACTGTACAGTCACAGAGAATACCGGAGATTTTTTTGGCGGCAGTATAAAAGCTCATGAGTTTCACTATTTTGACAGCACTTGTAACGGTGAAAGCTGCACTGCGGAAAAGCCTGTAACAGGAAAAAGTTGGCTGTGCTGCCATATTGGCGAAAATCATTGGTGGGGCTTTCCGCATCTTTATTATCCGTCAAATCCGCTTTTTGCGGAGCGTTTTGTCGAAATGTGTCGTGAATATAAAAATCGGCCTGGAAAATCAAAAAACTACAAGTTTTTCCAAAATCGTGCGTGTGAAATGTTTCCTTGTCATCAAACAGATGATCCAGACAATTTCAACTGTCTTTTCTGCTTTTGCCCTCTTTATTTTTCTGGCGAAAAGTGTGGCGGAAATTTCAAATTCACAGAGAAAGGCACAAAATCGTGCATAAACTGCACTTTTCCTCATAAAAAAGAGAACTACGATGCACTTATGGCGAAACTTCGAATGTTTTTGAAAAAAAATGACAAATAACCAAAAAATAATTGTGCGAATTTTCCCTTATTCTCATCAACGTAGTCTTAATTTATCATTTTAAAATATTTAAGGAGGAGATATGAAAGAAACAAAATCTTTTTTAGTGCTTGCTATCATTCTGATGGTCGCAGGTACTTTGCTAGGCTGCAACTCAACAAAGGCAGCTGAACAAAAAACTGGAGCTGACAACAATTGCGGCATTATGCTTGGAGATTCTTTCCAGGCTTTCACAATCCTTGATCAGTCATCTGTAACCGAAGTTACGACAAACGCTGACGGATCCGTGTCATATATTGCGACGGCTGCAGGCGGTGCTGGTGGCGGAGTTGCTTTCTATGTGAAAAGCGACAAATCAGAAATTAACATTGCGAACTATGAATCTATCGATATTGAGCTTGATTACGCTCCTGTCGAAGGTGCATGGAATCCGTCAGCTAAGAATCCTGGCTTCGCGTTAAGAATTCTTCCGTGGGATTCAACAGGAATTTTCGGTGGTTACGAGGATATGGAGTATTTCGACTCTGATGCGTTATCTGGAACCTTGAAAAAAACGGTTGTCGTTCCAGAAAACTTCGCTGAAAAAATCATTTCGAGTTCCGATTATGACTCAATTCTTGGATTCGGTGTCAAATTCAATGATTATCAGCGTGGCAACACAGATGGCGACAAGCTTGCAGTAACGATTAAAAGCATAAAGTTCAACAGAAAAGCTGACGCTCCGGCTGACAAAGCCTTTGATGATGGGCTCGCTGATTCTCAAAGAGGTTCTGTCGTAGATATTTCCTATCCGACAAAAGACTACACTGCTGGTGCAAATGCTTCTTCCTATGAAAAACATGCTTGGGTTTATCTTCCAGCTGGTTATGATGCTGCTGATACTGCGACAAAATACCCTGTTTTTGTGCTGCTTCACGGTTTTGGACAGAATGAGAACACTTGGGGACTTACGAATCAAGGTCGCGGTGGTAAGATAAAAGGCTACATGGACAGGGGAATGGCTTCTGGTGATGTTGAGAAATTCATCCTTGTTGTTGCGAACGGTGTTGCTAGTGCAAGCTGGGGACCTTATGGATCTGGAAACGATTTCAACGGCTTTAACGCATTCGGTGGTGAGCTTAGAAACGATCTGCTCCCATATATGCGTGCGAATTTCAACGTTGCCGATGGTCGTGAGAACGTTGCAATCGCTGGCCTTTCAATGGGTGGCGGCCAGACATTCACTATTGGAATTGGCGAGTGTCTTGATTTAGCAAGCTATTTCGGTGCATTCTCCGCTGCATTATTCGGTACTTCCGAAGACTTCATTACCGGTGTTGAAGCAACTTTCCCTGATTATAACATAAACCAGCTCTACATGATTTGCGGAGATGCGGACGGCCTTGTTTACGGTACATTCCCCGGATATGTGGACGCGCTTTCCAAGTGGAGCAAAATTGTTAAGTTTGATTCCGAAGTGTACGAGGGAGGAACCCACGATTTCCCTGTCTGGTACAGAGGTTTCAATCATTTTATACCGATGTTGTTCAAATAAATAAATAAAAGAGAAAAACCATCTGCACGGAGACTTTTTTCCTGTCATCCGTTGGTATTCTATGCAAGAGTAGTGTACAGCTTTATGCAAGCCGCAATTGAAATATTGCCGGGTGTTTTGGAGCGTTCGGCTCCGTGTGGATTTTCTCTTAGTATAATTTGTATTTGAATAGCTTCGATTCACGCCAAGCGGTTTTCATGGCGTTTACATAGGGGTGAATACGATAATCCGTGTTCGTATATGAGAATCTTTGGCGTGATGTTGAAGCAAATTCAGGTGAAGGATGAAAATGGATTTTAAGCATTTTTCGGGTGTATTCGGCGTTTATGACAACACGAAGCCGCTTGTGACGGGGAGCGCAGGTTTAGCTGACAAGAATTTTTCTGTTCTCAATGATCTTTCGTTAAGCTATCAGACAGCTTCTGGAACAAAAGGTTTTACAGCAGCGGCTATACTTTCTCTTGTTGCTCATGGAAAAATCAGTCTTGATGATTGTGTGAAAACGCTTCTTCAAAACAGCCAGAATCCTCAAATTTATGGCACGCTTGATTGGCTTTCAGAAACTGTGACGGTGAGCTCTTTGTTAAGCCACACCTCAGGAGTTCCGGATTATTTTGATGAAGATTTTATGGACGATTTTGAGGACGCTCTGTGTGGAAATGCAAATTATCGCTTTGAAAAACCGGAACAGTTTTTCCCGCTTGCGGAAAATGTTTGGAAAAATCAGGAAAAGCCCTATAAAACAGCAGGTTCTTTTAAGTATTCAAACGGCGGATTTGTGATTCTTGCAGCTATCATAGAAGCTGTTACTGGCGAATCGTTTCCGAGTTATGTGGCATCCCAAATTTTTAAGCCGTCAGGCATGAATAAAAGCGGATTTTTCCGTCTTGATGAACAAGCTCCGTCTGAAATAACGCGCGCGACCGCATATCAAAGTAATGGCAGAAGCAACATTTATGCTGTTCCTGTAATAGGCGGCGGAGACGGAGGTGCGTACACAAATCCGCTTGATATGGCGAATTTCTGGAGTATGCTTGATCCGGAATTGAATCCGCAGAGTCCTATTGCTCCGCTTATAAAAGAGGCATGGACGCCACTTTTTGAAGGCGAAGGAAACTTTTATGGGCTTGGATTCTGGCTTAGAAAGAAAAATCCGCGCATAGTGTATCTTGAAGGATTTGACCCCGGAGTTCAGTTTTTCAGCTACTACAACCGCGACTCAAAACATTCGCTTACTATCTGTCTGAATGATGAATCAATGAACTGCGACGAAGTATTTGAGCAGTATTTTTCAATGATAGAATAAACTAACCTTGATGTTATTCGCAGCGAAGCTTGCTCGAAGCAACGCTGCGGAAATCTCGTGAGCACGGGGAATCATGGGGTATCGGACTCTCCGCACGAATTAACTTATTACTGCAATTTTTTTTCTTCAATCGTAATCATCAGCGTGTCAAACAACTCGCTGTATTTGAGCGTTTTGAAGTCGTTTTTACGCAAAACAGCATAAAGACTCATCGGAACATCCTTTTTGTCATAAGGAAGAAAAGTGCCATTCATAGCTAAAATCTTTTCCTGAATCGATTTGGCGTACTCTTCATCGCTTGAATTCGTAAGAATCACAAACTCGTCGCCACCGATGCGGAAAATCAAATCCTCATCACCAGAAGCTTTTTCCATTCTGCGCATCGATTCAAGAATCGCTATATCCCCGACATCCCTTGAAATCTCGTTAATCGGAATTAAATTCGCTATATCACAACTGATAAACCAACAATCTTTCCGTGTTTTTATAAAATCATAAAGTTCAGAAACATCTACTGCTTTTCTCATAAAATCTTCTCCTTGTACTTGGAAAATCCCAGTAATGCGTGGAAACAAATCGAGCGGAGAAAGACGTTTTTTTCTGCCAGCCTTAAACTCCGACGGAGTACATTTCCACACTTGCGTAAAAGCCCTCGTAAAGGCTTCGTGGCTTGAATAACCGTACATCACGGCTATGTCCAACAGACTCAGCTCAGGCTTTTGGCACATTATGCGGGCGGCCTTTGTCATCCGCCGCCTGATAATATAATCGCGCACAGAAAAATTGAGTGAAAACCTAAAAGTTTTTTCAAGCGAAGATTTTGACGCGAAACATTCCTTCGCAATCGTTTCTGTGTTCAGATCGTCTTCCAGATGGTCCTCTATGAATGAAAGAGTCCGCACCAGAAGTTCCATGTTTGCCATAAACCGAATCCTTTTATGGAACCTCTAAAAACTTCAGTTTTTCGAGATGCC
>JAIKVO010000108.1 GCA_024685655.1 Treponemataceae bacterium | reverse complement strand
CGTTGGCGAATGCGGAACTGTGACTCCAAGCGATACGAATGGAACCGGAAGCCCATACAAGCCGCTTGCGTCGATATCAAAAGCGTTGGAGCTTATAAGTGCGCTCCCTGCAAAAAACTCTGAGAATGAACCTATAGAGTATGTTATCCGCGTAAAAGACGGCATAACGGAGAATTTAGCGTCAACAATCACTATAGGCAATAAAGTAACAATAGAGTGCTGGAAAAATGCAGCTAATGACAAGCTTGGAACAGCGACGCTCACAAGAACTGCTACAACCGAGACAGGTATGTTCAAGATAAGTTCCGGCGGCTCTCTCACTATAGGCGGCGTACAAACCGGCAATGACACGAATCCGGCATGGAGCGGGCTTGTTCTTGACGGCAACAAAGAGAACGACAAAACAGGTTCCGGGGTTTACGTAATGAGCGGTGGAACACTGACGCTCAACGGCGGAATAATCAAGAACTGCGCGAGAACAATTGGTGGCGGAGTTTATATTGGCGGAACGGTCATTATGAACGGCGGAACCATAGCGCACAACGAAAGTACGAAAACAGATTACGGCAGCGGTACTACAGGTGGCGGCGGTGTATATATCGGTTCCGGTGGTCAGCTTACCATGAATAATGGCAGTATAAGCGAAAATTCAGCACAATATGCTGGCGGCGGTGTGTATATATATGCAGGCGAAACTGCCGGATTCACAATGAACGGCGGTAGGGTATCGCAAAACGTTGCTCCTGAGGGTGGCGGAGTTTATTGTCATGACGGAAAATTTTTACTGACCGATGGCGAGATTTCAAATAATAACGCAAACGGTACCGGAACTTGGAAAGGCGGCGGCGGTTTATATGTTAATACAGCCAGTAGGGCTGAAATGTCAGGTGGAATCATAAAGAACAACACTGCGTCAGAAGCTGGCGGTGGCGTTTATGCTTTCTCTTCAATATTTACAATGACAGGCGGTGTTATAGATAAGAACAGCACGGACGGAAACGGTGGCGGAGTGTATCTGAAAGCTGGTCAAATTTATATGTCGGGTACGGCTGTTATCGGGGATTCAGAGAAAAATTCAGTTGCTGGTGCAGATCCGGATTCTCATTCCAACTATGCTAAATTCGGTGGTGGAATATGTGCCGACTATACTCTTGACAGCAGATTGTCGGGAGCGGCAATTAATATAGGATACAATTCTGATAATACTGTGGACAATGATTTTTCTGGCGGTATCTACTATAATTATGCGTTTGCAGCAACGTCAGAGTATTATAATGGCGGCGGTGGAATAGCATTTGGCAATTCATCGGCAAAGATAGCGAACTGCAAGATAATGTACAATGGCGCGACAGGAAAAGGCGGTGGAATCAATGCGGGAGCCGGATGCACGGTGGAAAACACCGAAATCTCTGGTAATGCAGCGGCAACTGGTGGTGGTGTCTACTACGGAAGCAGCGAGAGTTTTGAGCTTTCCGACGGAGCTTTTGTAAGCAGCAACACTGCGACAGGAAACGGTAGCGGTGTTTATGTCGGCGGATTTGTTTTCGGTATGAAGGGATCAGCCTGCGTGAATGCTTCCGGTACAGAAATGAACGACGTTTACCTTGAAAGCGGAAAGACTATCACAATTACTGGTGCGCTTACTCCGCCAGATTCTTGTATAGCCGGTGTTGTCGCAAAGATTAAGCTTTCGAGCTATTCTGCGTCAACACAAGTTCTTTCTATCTCTTCAACGCCGGATCCAACGACGACTATTGAGAATGAAAAGAGCAAATTCGCTATGATGGAATTGGAATGGATTATCCAAAATACGGGTGAAATCGCTAAAGATTCAAATTATGCAGTATCTGTTCCGAACGATGAGGCACATCCATACGTTCTTACAACGGAGTCGGAAACAGGTTCTGGTCCGGAGGTATGGATTACACAACATGTTGTTTCTACAGAGGATAGAAGTTACTATTTTACATTGAACAATTTGAGACGTAATGCTCCAGCCTGGAGTGGTAGTTTTGGAATTCATAATGATAATCCTGGTGTAACATTTACTTATTTTATAAATGTTGAAGGTACGAATTCGCTCCAAGGTAATGGATATCCCGGAATGCATGTTGGTAATGGAACGTCGAACCGTGGTGATGTAAGACTGATTTTTGACACAACATCTTCAGGCTCTATTTATATGCACGACAGCAGGACTGATTCATATCAAGATTATGACTTCCGGTTAAGAATGGATGCGGACAAAGCTGGTACTGTAACTTATGAATTGGCGGAAGGCTGTACATTCAGCGGAATGTGCGGTAGCACAACTTACACCGATATAACAGAATTCTTCAATGCTGCCCAAAATTGCAAAAGTGGAAGTACGATGACGATTACTCGCTCTAATCCGTAAGACTTGCTTCGCGCCTACTTACTGAAATATTTCTTCCGTAAATAAAACGCCAGTGCGCAACCCATCAGCGCGTGCGTATACTCATCGTTGCCGTAGCTTTTTATAACCTCGTCAATCGGAAGCGAAAAATACGAAAGAACTTCATCGTCGTCAAGATGCTGCTCGTTCGTCTGCACAAGGTCTTCGGCAAGAAAAATATGAACGTGGTTCTCGAACAATGCAGGATTCGGGCTTATTGTGCCGAGTTTCGTGAGCTTTCCTGCCTTAAAACCGGTTTCCTCTTCAAGCTCGCGGCGCGCGGCATCCTCTGGTTTTTCGCCCGCGTTTGAAACACCGCCCGGAAACTCCACCGTAAGACGCTGCTCGGAATGCCGCCACTGCTTAACAAGAATAAAATTGCCGTCCTTTTCGGGAATTGTCATAATCCAGTCGCGCGCCTTCATCGTAATATAGTCGCCCTCAATGCCGAGCGGCGAAACTTCGTGCTGCGTAAAAATATCGCACACAGCTGTTTTAAGCAAAAGCTTTTCGTCAGTCTTTTTCCAAATCAGTTTTTCATCGATGTTGTTCTTATTGTCGTTCATGCGTCTATTTTACAACGGTGTGCAGTGCCGGGCAAGCGGTTTTCTGCCGTTGACGGTGCGCTTCTTTTTATAATTCTTGCAAGATGCGGATTTTTCACTTATGATTAATTTAGCAAAATGCAAAAAGTAACACGAAATCCGACGCTCGGAACAACAGTCAAAATTACAGCTGGTAAAGCTTATTTCTCGTTAAAAGTGCTTATTTTTGCCGTCGCGCTCTTGTTGCTTGGAACAACGCTCGACAGACCGGGAACTGCGCGGGGCGAAGGTGTCACACAGAATAGCGGCTCAGTCGGTGCAGTGAATGTCCGAGGCGAAGATTCTGTGCATGGCGGTTCTGCGGAGCAAAACGCGGGGGTGGCAAGGTTCGGTGCGGGAGCGGGGTCCGGTGGGACGACAAAACTTGCCGGTCTGTCCGCGCAAAACGCGGGATTCAGGTTTCCCGCGCGACAAGAAGAAAACGACTCCGTTTCTGTAATAATGGTAGGTGATATTCTGCTTCACGACAAAGTTCTTGAAAACTGCCGGAATGACGACGGTTCGTACAGTTTTTCGTCAATTTTTGCGGGAACTAAGTCGCTCATATCTCGCGCGGACATTTCTATCGTGAATCAGGAAGTAATAATTGGTGGCGCGGAGCTTGGAGTTTCGGGCTATCCGCGCTTTAATGCGCCTTATGAAATTGCGGATTCGCTTGTTGACGCTGGTTTCAATTTAATCTGTCATGCAACGAATCATGCAGTGGACAAAGGCAAACAAGGCATTTTGAATTGCTTGAACTACTGGAGCAAGAATTACCCGGAAATCAGTGTTGTCGGACTGTACAGAACGAAGGAAGATAGCGAGAAAATCTATATTTTCGAAAAAAACGGAATGAAAATAGCTGTTCTGAACTACACGCTTCATACGAACTATCTTTCTTTGCCAGCGGATATGAAGTATGCCGTAAACCTTTTGGAAGAAAAAAAAGTCCGTGCCGATCTTGAAAAAGCAAAGTCGCTTGCTGATTTTATAATCGTATGTCCGCATTGGGGCGTAGAGTATTCGTATGAAGTTTCCGCAGCGCAACGCAATTGGTGCAAAATCTTTATGGAATATGGAGTGGGGCTTGTTATCGGTACGCATCCTCACGTAATTCAGCCGATTGAAATGCTGACAGATGACGTTACAGGCAAAAAGATGCTCGTGTATTATTCGCTCGGAAACTTTGTGAACTGGACGAGCAACACTGATGAAAATTGCGCGAATCAGTTTGTTGGCGGGCTTGCGGATGTGGAGCTTGCTAAAGCTGCGGACGGCTCCGTTTTTGTGAAGGAATACTCTGTGAAGCCTACTGTTTGTCATGTTTCTGATGAAAAAAACGGAATTACGGTGTATTTTCTGGCTTCATATTCGCGGCAAAAAGCAGAGAAAAACGCAATAAAAAAACAGGACAGCTCTTTTTCGTATGAGTATTGTACTGCGCTTGCGAAACGGATTTGGCCGCAGTTCGTGGAGTAAGACATCCGCGAGACGCGCGGACTTCCGAGTTTTGTGGGAGGTGCGGGGTCGCTTCCTATCCCGCCCCCTCTTTATTGCTTCCGAACTTTCCGATTGCGCGAAAAATCACTATATTTAGTGCATGAGTAACCTTAAAGACTACATAAAATGGCGTGGTGACCTTGCGTTCAGCAAAGAGACTGTCTCGGCCATTGATATGCTTATATTTTCTCAGATAGTGTACACTCCGCTTGAAAAAATAGCTCGTGCAGATTATGGCAAACCGCTTCGTGAGTTGTATTTGTCCGTTTATCCTGACGGTGCGCCCGGCGGCTCGACGTTTGTGAATGATGACCTTTTTTCGCTTTGGCAGTTTGTTTTGGATAGCAAGCGGTTTGGTGATGTACGGCTTGTGGACTTTTTGTCGAAATTCGATGCGGCTCAGCAGATGCAGTTCGCGGCGGCGACTTTTGAATATGGTGATATAGTTGTCGTGGCCTTCCGGGGAACAGATACTTCCGTTATCGGCTGGAAAGAGGATTTTAACATGGGCTTCGAGTCTCCGATTCCATCGCAAACAGAGGCGGTTTCGTATGTGGACTCGCTTTTTTCCGTGAATCCGTTTGCTGCTGCAGGTCGTGATGCAAATCAAAAATCTGTTTTGAAGTCGCTCCATGCTGTAAGTTCGTTGTTCACGCACAAGACACAGGTTTATCTGTGTGGTCACAGCAAAGGAGGCAATCTTGCCATGTACGGCGGTGCCTTTTGCAAGAAACCGGAGAAAATCACCGGGATTTACAGTTTCGACGGTCCCGGCTTTGATGACGATGTACTTGAGTCAAAAGAGTGGGCTGCTGTCGAGGACAAAGTTTTTTCGTTTATACCGGAATCATCGGTAGTAGGGCTGCTTTTGGGCTATTACAAACGCTATACTATAGTAAAAAGCGATAATATCGGAATACTGCAACATAATCCGTTCTTTTGGCATATAGAGGGCGGACGGTTTGTTGAGGCTCCTGAGACTTCGTTTTCAAGCCGCTTGTTTAGCGGAACGATGCACAGGTTCCTTGAGTCTTGTCCTAAAGCGCAAAGACGCGTTCTTATTGAGACTGCGTTCAAAATTATAGAGGCAAGCGGAGCTACCAGTGCGATGGATATTCCGTCGGGACTGTTGCGGCATTTAGGCGAGGTTCGGCAGATTTTGCAGTCTGTCCCGCAGGAAGATAAGCAGGCATTGTCGGAGATGGGGCGGATTTTCGCGGAAGCGGGAAGCGCGAGTTTCAGCACACTGATAGGCAGGATTTTGCGCGGTTAGGCGAAAAAGCACGAGACACGAACTTTTTACAACGGTTGGACGAAAGCCGCGAGACACGAGGTTCGAACTTCTTGCGCGCGGACTATGCTTGGGGGCATGCCTCACGGACTACGCTGGCGGACTGGTGCAGTTTCCGCGCAGACTGGCGTGTTTTGCATTCGCTTGATGCTGTGCGTAGTTTACGGCTTGGTGTTGTACGCAGTTTCCGCACGGACTGGCACTAAAGCCTTACGTGTCAAGGTTTGCGCGCATTTTGAGCCGTATATCTTCTGAAAACTTTAGGAAAAATTTCCTATTTTCATATCTAAATTATCAACATTTTCTACATACTTTCCAAAATCTCTAAAATGTGATAAATTACAATCAAGCGGTTCAAAAATGAGTTGCAACAATTGTTTGCAACAACCGCGAGAAAATATCGGTGTTCGAAAACTCAAGTTCTCGAACAGCAGCTTTAAAAATACGCCGCAAGGCAAAACCTCGACTTCGGTATTACCGTGTAGGTCTTTGAAGGGGAATGACTATGAAAGAATCTATTCTGATTGTTGAGTCCGCTGATATGCCGTCCGACTCCGATGTTATTTTTGACAGACTTATGAAAATGCTTGAGTCAACAGGCTGCATAAAAGACAAGGAGTGCACTGTTTCTGATCTTATGGCAAGAGACTGGTTTGTAGGAGCCAGAGAGGAAGACGGATTCCTTCTCCATCATTCAAAGACGGAAGGTGTATCACGATTCTGCGCGGCAGTTCTTATGTTCCCCGGAAACATCGTTCATGGTATTTTCGCTTGGCCGGAAAACACGGACGAGAATCTTCAGAAAATAGCAGCTGTATTTGACCGAGTTCAGAAAATGCAGCTTAAGAAACTGGGCGTAAAAGCAGCATAATTGGGGAGGTGAGGGGAAAAGCCTTTCCCCTGCGGCGCACGATTGTTGCGCCGCACCCCTTTCTGCGGGCTTCAGGCGCCAGCCCGCAACGCCTGGCTCTCTTATAAAAGTGAATGCGGTTTCGCAGGGGCTCAACCGAGAATACGTCGCTTCGCGCCGTTTGCATAGGAATTGCATTTTAGTGCTCGCTCACGCGAGCCAGCAATCGCTCAAAACGCTGCGTCACTCGCGTTTTGCCGGCTTTCAGCCGTCGCTCCCTACCCTAAAACCCGCACTTTACGAGTTTATCGGGCCTTTTTGGACAAGCCGGAACTCCTCGAACACAACGAGCATATCCGGCTTGAACTCATAGCCCATAATATCTGAGTCTTCCTGAAAGAACTCGTCGTGGTTCGCCCGCCAGCTTTCAAGGTTTTCATCCTCGCCCTCTTTTTCCGCCATGCTCCACGGAACTTGGTTGTACGGCAAAATCTCTACACTTACTTCCTGAATTATACCGCACGGGTTCCCGTTCCAGTCCGTCAGCACGCAATACTGCCCTGCTTTTGGGAGCGGCTCGTTATCTATTTTGTACGATTCCAGCGCGGATGTCGTGCCGCGTTTCCTGCCGGAAAGCACCATTGCAGTAAGTTCTGTGGCCATTTGCTCGTCAATGCCGAATGACATTTCCCCGCCGTATGGCAAGTTTTTTCGGCCTGGTTTTTCTTGAACAAAAGCATTCCAGTAATCTTCAACTTTTCCCATTTTCCGCCTCTTGTATTCCAGTTACGATTCCGTGTGCTATGCATTTGAAATAATTTCAGCAGAAGAATGGCTCTCAGTCACGTAGCGGGGCGGCAAAAACGCGCGATATCGCGCTACAAGCCTTCGCAGCACAGCTGCTCGGAGACTCACTAACTACAGTCCACAGGACTGTAGTTGCCACTACGTGGCCGCTCCCTATGTTTGTGATATGGAAACTATTATAAATGCCGTACGCAACAAGTTGCTTAAACGGCGACCACAAACAGAGTATTTTTGCACCCGCGCTCCGTTCCTTTACGCCATTCCTCACTACAAAACTTATAATGCTCTTGTTTTATCGTAGCATTTATTGTAAAAATAGGGAACTGGCGCGTATTTACATAACGAGGGGAGCCTTTGTGACAGCAAATATATCATCACAAAAATTCAACTGGAAAGAGTTTATAAAACAAATCTCGGTAATCGCGATACCTGTCGCGCTTCAAAATTTACTTTCAACAACCGGCGGCATGATCGACACAATGATGATCGCCTCTCTTGGCGAGCTTCATGTCGGCGCGGTCGGCCTTTGCGCGCAGTTTTCGTTCTTGATGTTCGCGGCGTACTGGGGTTTCGTCGGCGGCGGAATGCTTTTTTTCGCGCAGTATTGGGGCGCAAAAGACCACAAAGGAATCGACCGCTCGTACGGCATCTCTCTTACGTGCATGATGACCGTATCAGTTATATTCTGCATCGCGGCAACGTGTTTCCCGGAGATTGTGCTTTCAATGTACACGGATAAAATCCACATCAAGGAAATTGGTGTGGAATATATACGGATTGTCGGCTTTTCGTATCCGCTTCAGGTGCTTGCCATCGGGATGAGTGCGTTGCTCCGTTCAACGGAAAAGGTGCGCATCCCGCTTTATGGCGCGGTTGCGGCTGTTGTGACTAACACTTTTATGAACTGGGTTCTGATTTTTGGAAACCTGGGCGCACCGGCGCTTGGTGTTCGTGGCGCGGCTGTTGCGACTGTAATTTCATCCGGTGTGAATGTAATTGTCGTTTTGGTTCTTGCTGCGGCGGCAAAATATCCGTATCTTTTCCATTTCAAGAATTTTTTCAAATGGGATAGAGCGTTCCTTTCAGTTTATTTTAGGAAGTGTTTCCCGATCATTTGCAACGAAGTCCTTATCGGTGTGGGAAACATGGTAATAAACATCGTACTCGGGCATCAGGTGGAAGAAGCGATTGCGGCCGTAGCCGTGTTCAGGACGATAGAAGGGCTTGTCATCGGATTTTTCGCCGGATTTTCAAGCGCGGCATCCGTCCTTGTGGGGAAAGCTGTCGGCGCGGGCGAAACAGAAATTGCGTTCCGGCGTGCAAAACGCAT
>JAIKVO010000106.1 GCA_024685655.1 Treponemataceae bacterium | reverse complement strand
ATAGAAGTCCTTAACTTTATACGGGAGCTTCGTGCTGGCAAGGTTGATGATTTTATGGAGCGGATAAACAACATTTTCGCCGCCGCCCCGAAAAAAACGAATCAGAAGCGGTACGAGCTTGATTGTCAGGCGTTCGTATGGCTCATTTTCAAGCTGATGGGCGAGTTCGTTCTGTGCGAAGTGAAGAACGGCAAGGGCCGGAGCGACGCTGTTGTGTGGGAAAAGAACGCTGTTTATATTTTTGAGTTCAAAATCGATAAAACCGCGAAAGAAGCTTTGGAGCAGATTAACAGCAAGGACTATCCGATTGCGTATAAGAACGACGCACTTAACGGACGCAAAATCGTAAAGGTCGGCGTAAACTATTCGAGCACAGAAGAACGCTTGAGCGAATGGCTGATTGAAGAAGAATAGTTTTCTAACGCAACCCGAACTGCGTGAGGGATTGCGTCGTCCGCACGAGCGGACACTCTAATAAGATTCCTTGCGCAACCCGAACTGCGTGAGGGATTGTAGGGGCGGACGTTCGTGCGTCTTCCATGCCGCACGAACTTACCGAGTTTTGCTGAAGCAAAACTCATCAGTTTTCGCGTACATCCATGTGCGCAGATGGACGCACGAATGGAGCGCGATTAGCGCGGAACCCCGAAAAGCCCGGTTCTGTGATTTTGCATAACAAAATTACAGAACACGCCCAACCTAGAACTTCCGCAGTTTTATCGCTTCGACCGGGCATATTTCGTGGCAGCAGAAACAGTGCAGGCATTTCGATTTGTCAGCAAGCGCGACAAACTTCTGCGCGTTCGGGGTATCGGCCAGTGCAACAGTGTTTTTGTCCGTGTAAAACCGCAGAATTTGCGCCGGGCAGATTTCAAGGCACCTTCCGCAGCGGATGCACTTTTTCTTGTTGAAGTGCGGTGTTTTAACGAAAACGAGTGTCGCCATTTTATTAAGGAAGCTTGGCAGCATTTTTTGCAAAGTCACAGCCGCGCTTGCATCTTTTACAATTTTGAATGAAGCCGGTTTCAGCTCCTTCGGCGTGCAGCCGACTGTCTTAATATTGTCGGGCGATTTGAGCCAGATTCCACGCTCCAACGCGCACTTCAGGTTCGGAATTTGATACGGATTATAGCCTACAATCGAAGAGCAAACCCAGTCGAGCGCAAGAATGTTGTCGGACGCTGCAAGAAAACCGAGTTTCACCGGATCACCGTTTCCGGGACCACCCTGACCTTCCATGCCGACAATCGCATCCATTATGGCGTACTGTGCGTTCGCTGCTATGTTAAGATCGGTCAGATAAGCCGAAAAATCCTTTTTGTCGGAAAAGCGGTAGTGTGTCTTTGCTTTTTTTAACCCGACGACAAGCCCGAACAGGTTTTTCATCGCGCCGGTATATGACATGAACTGATGCGTTTTAAGTTTGGAAATTGAAACGACGATATCCGCACGGGTAAAAGGCTCCGCAAAATCGAGCAGTTTTACAATCTGACCGTTTGGACACTGAACCTGAACCGATGTGTTGAACTCGACCCACTCGCCGCCGTTTTTTTCGACCTGCTCAAGCATACCAGTTGCTCTTGCCGCGGCAATCGAGCTTGCCACAGCCGGAGACTCGCCCACAAGAACTTTAGCCGCACCAAGTTCCACAAAGAGCTTTACGGCGGCACCGACAACGACAGGATGCGTGCAAATGGCAAACTCAGGTTTCTTTGGCGAAAGAATATTCGGCTTAAGAAGGACTATTTTGCCCTTTACGTCCGGCGGCGGAACAAGTGAGACAAGCTTTTGCAAAGCCGCATAAACGTCATCGAAATTGTATTCCTGGCATTTTTCCAGAGCGGTCGTTGTCGTCATAACGCGATTATACACCGATTACATGTTGCTTGTGAACGGAAAAAAAACAGAAATTTGGTGAAAAACAATTATCTTAATCAATGGTGACCACGAGTTTCCGTAAGGAAAACTTGGTAAGGTCGCATTAGCTACTGTCTGGTGCGAATTTTTCGCATTTTCCGGACTTCCGTGCTGGCTCGAAATTTCGTACTTTGTGCTTGTTGTGAAATAGCGCCGTCTAGCGTGGCTCATTCCTCCGCGGACATTGCCGCTTCGGAACTAAAGGTGCTCCACCCCGGTGCTTGCATTTTTCGAGGATTCTTGAAATTACGTTCGTTTTGTGATATATTGTGGTAATAATGCATAACAAAATATACACAATACCCAAATATTCACTTTTCATGGTGATTTTAGTTTTAACATCTTTATTGGTTTTATCATGCAATGATTCATTTACGGATAATATAGCAAATTACACTCCAACGAATCAAAGTGGGCAGAAAGCTTCAACTGAGACAGACGAAAGAAACGTACTTTTCACTGGCACGATAAGCAGCCCTTTTTCAAACGGTGGAGCCGTACCTGCTGAGTACGCCGTGAAATTGGCTAAAATAGCAGAAGTGGCTGGTGACGCGGAAAATACCGATTCGTTCAGCCGCTCCGCAATGCCAACAAAGCCTGAAGATTGCTACTATAAAGTTTCAGCTTCGTATTCCGGGTTACTCATTCCAATTACGCAAGTATATCCCAATGACACAACTTCGTTCAGTTTACTGCTTGTTCCGGGCAAAGTCTGGGAAGTCACCGTTGAACTGAAATCCGGCAATGT
>JAIKVO010000053.1 GCA_024685655.1 Treponemataceae bacterium | reverse complement strand
CGCTTTCAAGGATCCAGAAAACATGTTCGCTCTTGATAAACTGGAACAGGAACTTGGCAAGCTCCAGCTTACAAAAATCACGAACGGCAAGCCGCGCGTAAGAAGTATTACAAGAATGGTCAAAGAAATGTACCGCGTCTTTAACAGCGACGATCCTGCTTACTACATAATTCCCGAAGAACAGGACATGCTTGCGCAGCTTCTTTTCTTCTACGAGATTTCGGACAGCGAGGCTCTTTTTGATGAAATATCGGAAAGCTACAATGCAGCATACGCTCATGTGGAAATATCTGATTACAACGCGAACATCATTGTGGAAGACATAGAGGCGGCAGAAGCTGCGGCTAAAAAGTATTTCCCGACCGCGCGTGTGGCAGTCGTCGGTACAGTTGCAGAAAATGCCGCTATGAACGCAACGGTCGTAATAAGCGAGCTTAAATCTTTCGCGGCCTCGTTCGTTATGATTGCCATTCTTTTGATGATTGTTTTCACAAGCATAAGGACTGGACTTATCGCCATGATACCGAACATTGCACCTGTTATTCTGATCGGTGCTGTCATGGGCTACTTCCACATGGCACTTGATGAGCTTACGATGATGATTATGCCTATGATTCTTGGTATTGCAGTTGATGATACGATTCACTTCTCGAACCACATCAAAACAAAACTGGAACTTGGCTGCTCTTACAAAGAAGCTGTTACTGAAAGCTTCAGGGAAATCGGCAAGACGATGGGAACAACGACCGTCATCTTGTGCGTAATGTTCCTTATGTACTGCTTCAGCCCTATTACGGCAATGTTCAGAATCGGTGTTCTTTCTATAGTGGGACTTGGTTCCGCGCTTATCGCGGACTACACGCTCACCCCGGCGTTGATTTACCTTACAAAACCGCTTGGCAAGAAGCACGAATAACGTCGGCAGGTCAATCCCGGTTGTCGCCGGTGAGCCTAAGTAACCATGACCGCCGGAGTTGGTGTCGGAGCTCTGAAATTACGGTGTCGCCGGGATACCTAAAGAAACTGTGGCAGCCGGGGTTGATAGCCTAAGCTAACTGTATTATGATGGTCTTTGCCTATGAGTATAAACAAAAATGTTGTCATCAAGGGAAAGACTATCGAGCTTAGGCTTGATAAAAACAGTTCTATTTCTAATTCTTACGGAAAAATAGATTTGAAAAAAGTTAAAGAGCGCGAGAACATTATTTATCACAGCTGGAATGTTCAGGTTGAAACAACGACCTTTGCGCAGGAAAAAGATAACTGTGGTCGCGATGAAGTTCAGATTATGTTCAATTTGAATCAGGATATAAACTGGTTCGTCAATAAAAACGAATCGTCCGAAATTTGCGAAGAAAAAGGAAATTCGGGCAACTTTGATCCTTGCTATACCGGCTCCTTTAACACCGGCACGGAAAGAGTTGAAATGGCAAAAGGCGAAGTCTGCGTATTCAGGAACAACAATTACTCCACAGCGATGAACTATGAAGCGGGAATAAACTTTAATTTCAAAAGTTTACAGATGCCCACTCCATATTTTAGGGATTTGCTTTCAAAATACTTTTCAAATCAAAACATTTCTGAACTTGAAGAGCATTTTTTAACCCATGTGACTAAAACTGTAATCACACCGGAAATGTACCGTGTTCTTTCGGAAATAGATACCGCAGACCGTTTTAAGGAGTACGAGGGCGTTTATACAGAAGGAAAAATGATTGAGCTGACCGCGCTTGTCCTTTACGGTATTGCGTATCACAAAACGGATGAAATTAAACGAGTTCCGCAGCCAAACAAAAGCGATGCAGAACGAGTTGAAAGTTTGCGGGAAAAAATCCAAAGAAACCCGGCACTTGAATACGATGCCCAGACCGTGGCAGACGAGCTTGGAATGAGCATAAGCAAATTAAACAGAGTTTTCAGAACAATGTACGCCACTTCCCTACACTCCTATGTACAGGAAAAACGCTTGGAATGTGCCGCAAAACTTTTGCAGGAAAACAACATAGCAATCTCAGAAGCGGCTCAAAAATCAGGCTACTCGAACATGAGCCACTTTTCAAAATCTTTCTTAAAGAAATACGGAGTTCTGCCAAAGGATTTCTAAAAAAATGCAGGCAATTCAGTCGCCGGTCGCGTCTATAGCGGTGGCTGCCGCAGGGGCACATGTTCCGTAAAAAAAAATGCACCGAAAGCCCATATAGAACTTCCGGTGCAAAGAGCCAAAAAATGTTACGTTAGCATGGCAAAGCCAACAAACTCATCTCCTTCTGACTTGTGCAAATTTATTTCGTTGCAGCCGCTGCAAAATCCTTACACTTCGTGATATCCGCATCTTCAGGTGTAAGGTGAACTTTGAGCGCATCTGCAGCAATTACAGCCCCGCAGCTTTTTACACGATCTTCCCAGTCTTCAAGCCATTTTCCATCGCCCCAGTCATACGAGCCGAAAAGTGCGACTTTCTTGCCGCTTAATGAACCTTCAATCTTGCAGAAGAAAGCTTCTGCAGAATCCTCAAGCACTTCATCGCCCATCGCTGGGCTTCCAAGCAGAATAACGTCACTTGAAAGAACTGTGGCGGCATCAGCACTGTCAGCTGTTGAATAGTAAACATCGTTTCCGGCAAGAGCATCTTTCATAGCCTCTGCCATAGTTTCCGTGTTTCCCGTAGTCGTTGCATATACAATTGCAATCTTCATATAAAAACCTCTCTTTTCAGGCTACTCCTTCCGTTGCCTGTTTGTATTGTTCTATTATCTGCGAAACAGAAAATCCCTCATCAAACCATTGTTTGCACATTCTGCAGCAACTTACGTAACGGTGGCAGCAGATTTTCGCCTCTTCCGGGTTTGTGTACGATTTCCAATATCCGCAGTATTTACAATTTTTACCTTCGTTCTTTTCGAACGATATAACGTCCTCAAAAGGATAGCCAAGGAAAATACCGGCTTCGTGAGGAAAGCCTTGCCGTGTTTTTAACCGTGCGAAAAACTCTTTCAGTATTGCCTGAGTACCTTTTTTTACAGGATATTTTTTTTCACATAGATACGATTTTATGAATGTATCGCTCAAAATCTTCTCTATCCATTCCAGGTTGTATGCAAAGAAAAGTGTTGTTCCTTCATCTGTTTTGATTACTTGAAGCCAGATCCCCTGATTCTTAAAAATTTCCTTCCATTTTTCTATTCCTTCTCTGGAGTAGAGTTTTTGCCTTATGGAGAACATATTTCCAGGTTTTATTCCGCAGAGTGACGGTGCACCACATTGTATAAAAGTTTGATTCAATGTCATAGTTAGCATCCGCTAACTAATCTATATCATCTCTCATAGTTAGTCAAGGGTAACTATATAAAGGACAATTTGTTACCACGATAAACCACGCAGATATTGTCTTTTACGAACTCACAGAAAAACAAATTGCATTATGGAGCGTTTTTTGTTAATTAGAGTAGTGATTTTTATAAAGGAATTGTATTATAATCTAGTTAGCCATAGCTAACAAAACTCAAATAAAAAAAATTGGAGGTTTGTATGAGTGATAAGCAGGATACCCGCGAAATGCTTATTAGCGGGAACGTCTTTAAAACGATGCTTACTCTTAGCGTACCGGCCGTGCTCGGTATGGTTGTTATAGGGCTCTATAACTTTATGGATGCAGTATTTGTCGGACAGATGGTTGGTCCTGTTGCGATGACGGCTGTTAAAGTTTCTTATCCATTTACGCTTATAAACAGCGGAATTGCAACTTTGATCGGACAAGGTTCAGCATCAGTTCTTTCGCGTGCAATCGGTAAGAAAGATAAAGACACTATAGACCGAATAATGGGAAACTTGATTTCCTTTGTAACACTTCTTTCTACGATTGTAATTATTGTAGGTTTGATTTTCACACGCCAGCTGCTTGTTCTTTCCGGTGCAGAAGGCGAAGTTCTTGAGCAGGCAGTACGATATCTGCGCGTTGTTTTCTGCGGCTCCCTTTTCGTAAACCTCGGTCAGTCTACAAACATGATTATGCGAGGCGAAGGCAAGCTAAAAAAAGCAATGATCATTATGGCGACAAGCGCAATTCTAAACATCATCCTTGACCCGATTTTAATTAAAGTTTTCGGAGCTGAAAACGGTGTTCTTGGAGCCGCCTATGCCACAATTATCTCTCAGTTTGTCCTGATGTGCATGTCATTCTTCTATTTTATAAAGAAGAGCGACACTGTAAGAATCCACAAGGTTAGATTTGAAGGAAAGCTTGTAAAACCAGTTCTTAGCGTAGGTGTTTCAGCTATGCTTATGCAGGTTATGTCTATGGTTCAGCAGACGATTCTGTACAACACCGCCGCAAAATGGGGCGGAAGCGAATGGCAGACAATACTTGGAGCCGCTTTAAGTCTTCAGGCATTCTCTTTTATACCGCTCTGGGGAATAAGCCAAGGCTTCCAGCCTGCAATCGGAACGAACTACGGTGCAAAACGCTTTGACAGAGTTGGGGCATTCACGAAAACCTTCATGATTTCTGCAACTGTTGTGGCTTTGCTTTTCTACATTCCGATTATGTGCTTCCCTTCAAAAATGCTTTCTATGTTCATTACAGATGAGACCATTGTAACTATGGGAGCTCCTATGCTCCGTTTGCTTTTCGCAACTTACATAAGCTACGGTGTATTGATTCTTGCAATTACATTCTTCCAGGCTATCGGAAAGGCTGGTGCGGCATCGATTATGGCTTTGCTCCGTCAGCTCGTCCTTTTCCTGCCGCTTGTAATTCTTTTGCCGCACGTTGCCGGACTTGGCGTAAAGGGCGTTTTCGCAGCCCAGCTTGTTACCGACCTTGTTGTGCTTGTAATCGGAATTATCATGATGCTCAGCGCTTTCAAGAGTTTTAAGAAACTTTAGGGGGCGTTACGGGGGCTCGCCCCCGTAGGGTAGGTAGCGAACAACAAAGTGCGAGCGAAGGAAGATGCTCAGCCATCACTTTCTGATACTCTTAGGCGCAGTCTGATAAAGATATTTTTTAGTTGTCCGGTCCACTCCCCCAACATGGTCAACAATTGTAAAACGCTTTAATTTGCAATCAAAAAAAATACATAGACTTCATAATATGTCTCAATTATAATTTCTGATTTTCTTTACATTTCTGTTCATCAAATGTCTTCCAAAATATCTGTAAGCAGTTTTTTTTATAAAACCAAGCTCCTGATGATGTTCCTTTAAAAGGTCATCAGGACAATCATAAACTCCAAAATCCTGGTTTATTCCTTCACTCTGAATGTAAGTATTATTCCTGTCAAAATCGATTACGGGGTTTTTAAAATCCTTGACGGCGCAGCCAAAGCCGCAAAAGCTTCCTGTGCACGAACGGTTTATTTTCTGAAGATTATCAAGATATTTTTTATCAAGAATGAAGGCTTCAAGTTCATACCACTTATCTTCAAAGTAAACTTCTACCCAGCTATGAAAAACATTCTTTGGCGCATTTCTATAGACAAAGCCTGTCATAACACCTTTTTGAAGCTTTTTATCAATCGTAAAGCCATGAACACGACAGGGAATGCCACAGGCTCGAAGTAGAGCCATAAAAAGGGTGCCCTTTGTATTACACTGGCCGTAGCCGTCTTTTAAAACTTTTGAAGCAGGAATATCATCATCGACATTGTAGCCAAAAAGAATTTCATCACGGACAAAATTGTAAATTGATTTTATTTGATCAAACTGAGGTAATGCTTTCCATCCTCTTTTATCAATAAGCTTTTGAATTGAAATATTCTCGTAATCGAGTATTCTTGTCGCTTTTAAATAGTTTTCGCTGTTCATATCACGCCTCTTTTGTTAGCATTTGCTAACATCATTACACTAATTCTTTGAAATTTCAATTACAACATCTGATTGTGCTAGTGTTGATTTTCTATGCGACACTAAAACCATAGTTTTATTAGAGTTATTTGTTCGTTCATTTTCTAAAGATTTTAATATGATGGCTTCGTTCAGAGAATCAAGATTGCTTGTTGGTTCGTCCAGAAGCATAAATGGTGCGTCATACAAAAAGGCTCTAGCAAGTCCTATCCTTTGGCGTTCACCACCGCTTAAGCAGCTTCCAAGTTCTCCGGTTTTTGTATCGTAGCCGTCTGGGAGTGACATTATAAAATTATGAAGGGAAGCTTTTTTAGCGGCAGCTTCAATTTGTTCACGAGTAAAACAATCAGCACCCAGAGAAATGTTTTCTGCAATTGTTCCGTTGAAAATGTAAGTTTCTTGTGTGATATAAGAAATCATTGTCCTTAAGTTTTTTGTATTCAGATTTTTGATATTTTCTCCGCTGATTTTTATCTGGCCACTGTCTGCATCCCAGAAACGCATGAGCAGTTTTAAAAGTGTTGATTTTCCACAGCCGCTTGCACCATGTATTCCAGTCATTTTACTTTTTTGGAAAACTGCATTGAAATCTCTCAGTATTTCTTTTTTATCATAAGCAAAAGAAACGTTTTCTACCGAAGATCCTTCAAAATCAACTGATTTTCCGGCAATCACTTCGTCTACTACAGGCTTTTCTTCCAGAAGATTCAAAACTCTGTTACCGCTCGCAATTGTCTGATTCAAATTATTTGAAAGATTTGAAAGAGCAACAACCGGTCCAAAGGAACCAAGCATCGCTACCGTTCCAATAACTAATTGTGCAAAGCTGACAGTTCCTGTTTTATTTGCTTTATAAAGTAGAAAGAACATTCCGCAGCCGAAAATCAAAATAGCACCTGTTGTAAAGGCTCTCTGAAAGGCTTCGTATTTATTAAGCTTACCCTGCAAATGACCAAGCTCAACAGATTTTTCTTCTATCTGTTTTCCACGCTTTTTTCCAAAATCATATTGAATTGTTTCATCAAGACCTCGAAGACTTTCAAGCACAAAGCTGTTTAGTTCTCCAAATTTATTTCTGAATTCAAAGCCTTGTGCACTTCCGAGCTTGCTGTTAATATCAGGAATCAGAACTCCCACCGTTAGATAAGCTACGGCTGCTAGAAGTCCAGCCCACAAATAAATCTTTACCAAAAAGACACACATTATTGTGCTCACAATTAGGGCTATGGCGACAGGTGAAATAGTGTGCGCGTAAAAAACTTCCAGAAGTTCAATGTCGCTTGTGATTACAGAAATCAGATTCCCCTTATCACGACCTTCTAGTTTTGCAGGACACAAACGTCGAAGAGCCGCAAAAACTTTGTGGCGGATAATAGCAAGCAGCTTAAATGCAATAAAGTGATTGCAGTACTGCTCGCCGTAATGAAGAAGACCTCGCGCTACGGCAAGTATAATCAGAAGATAAAAAGGCATAGACAGGGATGACTTCTGTGCCAGAGAGACAAGATTTTCAGAAGCAAAAACAGTAAGGAAAATAGCACATAGAAAACCTACAACACCAAGAATGATTGCAAGAAGCATGATTGGCAGAAGCGGTTTGATAAGAACTATGAGCTTTGCCATAACAACAAGAGCCGAGCGACGCTTTTGGGGTTTATTGTTTTTCATTTTGCGCCTCCTGCGAAATCTTCTAGTTCTTTTTGCTTTTGATAAAGTTTTGAGTATTCTCCATTCACTTCAAGAAGCTGCTGATGATTTCCGTTTTCTATGATTTTTCCGTTTTGCAAAAAGTAAATCTGGTTTGAATTTACAACATTTGCAAGGCGATGAGAAATGAGTATGACTATTTTTGTTTTTGCCAATTCATGTATTACCTGCATAATTTTCTCTTCACTTTCGGAATCAATATTGCTTGTTGCCTCATCAAAAATGTAAACATGAGGATTATGAAGAAGTGTCCGAGCAAGTGCAAGTCGTTGTTTTTGCCCACCAGAAAGATTAGAGGCAGCTTCATCAAGGTGATAATCAAGGCCGCCATTAGTTGTAACAAACTCAAGAAGATTAACTTTTGAAAGGACTGTTTCCAATTCTGTGTCATTTGCATCTGATTTTGCCATTAAAAGATTATCGCGGATTGTTCCCTTAAAAAGACAAGATTCGTGATTTACAAGAACGATGTTTTTCATTATAGATGATTCGGAAACCGATTGAAGTTCGACACCTTCGGTGTTTTCGACCATTCGACTGTGCTCAGAAACCGCAGACTCAACCACCACTTTTCCTTCATACTCTTTGTTTCTTCCCATCAGGATTCTGGCAACAGTGCTTTTACCACTTCCCGAAACTCCGACAAACGACGTAATTCCAGGGCGACATTCAATATTTATATTCTGTAAAATTGTTCGCTCTTTATTGTATGAGAAACTGACGTTTTCAAATCTTATTGAATTAACATTTTTCGGAACTTGTCCTGTCTTTTCCTCAGGCTCAGGCAAATCTAAAAGTGCAAAAATTTTATCACTGGCAGCCATACCATTCATTGCAACATGAAAAAAAGATCCCAGTAGGCGAAGCGGAATAAAAAACTCTGCCGCAAGAAGAATGATCATCAATGCTCCTTGTAAATCAACATTGCCTGCACGAAACTGCATAAGCGTAACAATCATTCCTACTGCAGCTCCACCGTAAGCCATAATATCCATTACAGAAGTGCTGTTCAGCTGCATAGTCAAAACCTTCATCGTAACATGACGAAACTTCTGAGATTCCGCATCCATTTCACGGGCCTTTTTCTCATCAGCCTGGTAGATTTTTAAAGTTGTGAGTCCCTGAAGATTTTCAAGAAAACTGTCACCGAGCTCTGCATATAAGCCCCAGTAATTTTTCAAAAGTCGATTTGCAATCTTCATTACTACAACAATAGAAAGAGGAATAAGGGGAACGCAAATCAAAAGAACAGTCGCTGCCCGTAAATTTACAAAAGAAAGAATTACAAAAAGAGTGAGCGGACAAATCAGGCTGTAAAAGAATTGAGAAAGATATTTACCAAAATAGATTTCAAGCTGTTCAACACCTTCGCTTGCAAGTTGAACTACTTCGGCGGTGTGAACGTTTTCCCTGTATGCAGAGCCAAGTCGCAGAAGTTTTTCGTATATCTTTGACCTTAAGATTTTTTTTACATCGACGCTTGCTTTGTATGAAGTTCGGGACGTAAGCCATTCCATCAAAAAGCGGATGGAGATGCAGCCCAAAATAACCGGGATACAAACTTCAAAAGCAGGAAGAGTATTTTCAAAAAGCCCCGCAATCATTCCAGAAAGGCAAAAAATCAGCTGAACCTGCGCAATCAAAGAAATCCATTGCCAGAGCACCTGAAGTACAACATATTTTTTCGCGTGAGAAAGTAATCTAATCAGACGGATTTTAATCATTTTTTTCCTTCTTTTGTTTTATAGAACAAGCTAAATGCCATATTGCTAAAATCGGGTGATGAAATATTATTCGAGGTCCAGAAAATCGCATCACACTTCTTATTTTCTCACGCATCGCTGGACTGTAGCAATGAGTCTTGCAATTTGAACAAAAGGTCTTTTCTTTTATGTGAGGACAATGTTCACTTCTTTGAACTGCGTATTCGGCTATAGATTCACATTCCTGGCAAAGTTTTTTTTGCCGATGGTCATACAAAGTCTTATGATTTTTTCTGCAATAAAGATGAATCATCTGTGTAACAACATATTCTTCCTTTTTACGTTTTTTTTCAATTTGTTCACCGGTCATGGGAGGGCATTCTGTTTTTATTCTGAACATAAAAAATCCAAGGTGGCAAATCCATACAATGCCCAAAATAATACAGGGAATCCAGATTCCCTTGCGTGCCATCATAAAAAAGCCAATGCCCATTACAAGCGTAACGCTGCTCAAAATAGAAAGCTTTGTTTTTAATGTCATAGACTTTCGTTCAACAAAAGATTCAAGATTTTTTTTATAAAGCTTTGTATTTATAAACCAGTTATGAAGACGGTCTGAGGATTTTGCAAAAGAAAAGGCAGTTACAAGATAAAAGGGAACTGTTGGAAGAACCGGTAGAAATACTCCAACGGTTCCCAATGTAAGACAGATAAAACCAAGAATTAACCAGAAGATTTTAATTGCTCTGTTAGCCATAACTAACTATAACACAAAACAGGGTTAGCAACAACTAACAAAAAGCAATAAAAATTTCTGTACCTTACACCGACAACATCTTCCAGCTTGCAGCTTCCTCACGGAGCTTAATGAAGTTGCTGTATTTCTCATTGGTTTTGAGAAGTTCTTCATGCTTGCCGCTGCTAAGCTTTCCACCGTTGAGTACAACAATCTGGTCGGCGTTGCGGATTGTCTTAAGTCGGTGTGCAATCATGATTACGGTTTTATTTTCTGTAAGAGCATCGAAAGCGGCAATCAGTTTGTCCTCATTTTCTGGATCCACATTTGCCGTTGCCTCATCAAGAATAATGATTGGAGCATCTTTAAGAATTGCTCTTGCGATGGATATTCTCTGTTTTTCTCCGCCGGAGAGCGTTGCGCCGCCTTCCCCGATTACAGTTGCATAGCCATCAGGGAGCGACATTATAAACTCATGGCAGCAGGCTTTTTTTGCAGCAGCTACAACATCTTCATGGCTCGCATTTTTCATTCCGAATTTTATGTTGTTTTCAATTGTATCTGCGAAAAGATAAACATTTTGGAAAACCACGCTGATTTGTGACATCAGGCTTTCCAGAGTGTAGTCTCTTACATCTCTGTTGCCGATCGAAATGCTGCCCTTGTTTACATCCCAGAAGCGCGCGATCAGCATAGCAAGTGTTGTTTTACCAGCACCGGATGAGCCAACGAAGGCTGTCATAGTCTTTTCTGGAATCTCAAGGCTTATGTCTTTTAATACCTCGTTGTCGCCATAAGAGAAGGAAACATGATCGATTGATATTCCGTAATTCTCAGGCTTATAATCTTTTCCGTTTTCGTCCATGACAGGAAGAAGGTTTACCTTTTCAGCTTCTTCAATAGAGCTTGTAACTACTCTTAGAACAGTAAGTCCGGCTCCAGTCTGTTCTATATCGGCAAAGACCTGGAAAGAAATGATTACAGCCATCAAAGCATAAGTTATTGTCATGTGTCCTGTAATGAACAGCGCGACACCAGCAAGCAAGAACAATGCTTTGAACGCACCAAGGACTATCCCCTGAATCTTTCCGTAAGGAATAAACAATTTTTCCATTGCCATATTACTGTCTCTGTTGTCGTTAATTGCTTTTTTCAAAGCCTCATCACCTTTGCCGGTCAGGTTAAAGGATTTGATTACGCTCATTCCCTGAAGGCTTTCAAGAACTTTGGATACCAGCTTTGCCTCATTTTTCTGTCTTACAGGAGATAAGGAACGGCTCTTCTTTTCCATCGAAGATGTGATGAGCATATAAACGGCCATTCCGACCAGATTTATCAACCCCAACCGCCAATCGAAGAATAATACGCAAACTAAAAACACAATAGAATTCATCAGTCCGCCAAGAATCTGCACAAGAACATTCGCTCCCTGATTCTCAACAATATCCAATACTGTAGTAGTAATACCGGTTACCTGATCAAGATTGCTGTCGTTGAAATATCCCATAGGAACTTTCTTTAATCTTTCTGCTATATCGAGTCTTTTGTATGCGCTCATAAAATAGCCTGCATGAACGCCCTGAAGATCTGCTGCCATTTTCAAAAGAAACTGTCCTATTATGCTAATACCAAGGCATGCAAGTGCAATCCAGGCAGGCTTCATGGTGTTTCCACCTTCTTCAAAGGCCAGAAGAATGAAATATATTGCAGCCATTCTGAACATTGAGAACAGAGACCTAAAGAATGAAAAGGTGATTGCCTTGTAGATTTTACTTTTTTCCTGTCCAGAAAAATGTATGATTTTTCTGATTGCTTCAAACATTATGCTGCCCCTCCTTCACTGATATGAGCCTTCCACATTGCGTTATAAAGCTCGCTCTTTGCCAGAAGCTCGTCGTGAGTTCCCGAGCATTCAACCGTGCCTTTGTTAATCAGCACAATCTGATTTGCATTTGTAACTGTAGAAAGTCTGTGAGCAATAATAATTACTGTTTTATCTTTCATTAATTTTGTAAGTGCCCGTTGGATGACAGCCTCGTTCTCTGGGTCAATATAAGCAGTTGCCTCATCAAGGATTACTACAGGAGCGTCCTTGAGCATGGCCCTGGCAATGGCAATTCGCTGACGTTCGCCGCCAGAAAGACGAGTTCCGCCGCTTCCAACTTTTGTTTCATAGCCTTCTGGAAGAGCCGTTATGAAGTCATCGCAACCAGACGCTTTCGCTACTTCCCGGACTTTTTCATCAGAAGCGGAAGTATTTCCCATACGGATATTATTCATTACGGTGTCATCAAACAGCCAGTTATCCTGAGAAACATACGCTACCTGATTATAAAGCTGTTCAAGAGGAATTGACTTGAGATCTTTTCCATCCATCTTTACGGAACCGTCCTTCACATCCCAGAATCCACCTACAAGTTTTGCGATTGTAGATTTTCCGCTTCCTGAAGGGCCGACGAGAGCTGTAAAGCTTTTCTCTGGAATCTTGAGATTAACATGGTGAAGAACTTCCTCATCTTCATGATAAGAATAGTTTACGTCACAAAACTCTATGTTATGGGTTGCAAAGGTAACCGGAGTTTCAGAATGCTCCTGTTCTTCTCCGGCCAGCAGTTTATCTACAGTAGCAACTGTAGTCGAAACTTTTGCAGAAGAATCTGTAAACTGAACCGCAGTAAGGATTGGTCCTACAATACACATAGAAAGCATAATCGAAGTCATAAAAACATCTGCAGAAATGCTGCCCGAAATATACATCCACCAGCCAATTGGCAATACAGTGAGCAATGTGCAGGGAGCGACTGTATAGCAAATTGCTTGGTACACTTCTGTTTTCTTCATCCAGTAACAAAAGAACGAAGCGTTTGCAAGCACCTTATCCTTGAATTTCTGATACGAAGATTTGCTTTGACTGTATGCTTTTATTACTTCAATTCCATGAATATATTCAACAATACTTGCATTCATGTCCTGCGTGATTTCTACAGACTTTTTGTAATCCGCAGAGTAAGTAGCAGCAATAAAGCAAAAAAACGCCAGTCCGACCGGTATAGAAATAAGACATATAAGCCCCATTCTCCAGTCAACGACCATCATATAGATCCATACAGCTATAGCACCAATGATATTGGATGTAAGCTCAGGAATCATATGTGCTACAGGGCGTTCCATTCTTTCTACTTCATCAACTATAATCTGCTTTAATTTGCCGCTGGAAGTATCGATGATTGTTCCAAGAGGCATTCTAGGAAGCTTTGCGAAAATCTGCTTACGAATTTCCCCAAGCAAAGAAAAGGTTGCCTTGTGACTGACGCTAAGTCCCATTGCATAAAAGAGACTCTTAAAAACAAAGCCCGCAAAGGCCGCTGCTACATATATAAGATAATAACTCCATTCCTTGTTTCCGGCGATTATGCCCGAAATAACTTTTGCGGCGGAAGCAAAAGGAACAATACCCGATACAACACCGAGAATTGCCAGCACAACGGACAACAACAATTTACCGTGCTCTGGCTTTGCGATCTCCCATATTCTTGCCATGGGATTTGATTTTTGTTCTTTCAACTTTAATAAACCCCCTATCAGTTAGTTATAACTAACCGTTAATCGAAAAAAAACCACCTTCTCCAAAGGAAGAAGGCGGTTATATCCTAATATCCGAAGAATTCTCTCCAAGCACTGGAGAAGAATCTGTCCAGAGTGTCTGCGTAATGCATGGCTTCTTCTCTTGTAAAATTATGCTCCACAGCCTGAAACACTGCGCTGATGTTTGTTGTGGTCAAAAGATGAAGTTCTCTTTCGCTGAATTCATTGAGCTTCACACCTTGCTTTTTAAGCATATCCATAAAAGAAAGCGTCTTTTTTTCTTCCATTACGGACATGTCGTGAAGAAAGTTTTCATACTTTGTTCCCTGAGACTTACAGATAATCAGCCGGAAAGCGTCCAGATGGTCATATATGTAAGAGATGGCAAGCTTTGCGTCTTGCGCGGTCTCCAAAGCACTTACATCTTCCGCGCCGAAAGCCTGCTCCTTATCATTCGTGTCCAGATGAAACATGTTTAACAGCCCCTGATACGCAGGTTCAACCAGCGCAGAGAACATTTCTTCTTTGCTGTCAAAATGCTTATACAGGCCTGAAGCACTCATTCCAGCTTCTTCTGCAATGTGCCGCATTGACGCATCCGTGAATCCATAAGTCAGGAATTCATTTTTTGCAGCCGCGACAATTTTCTCATGACTTGCTGTTTTATCTATGGGCATTGTTTTTATCCTGCATAAGCGAACAGTGTTCGCTTATAAACATGAGAATACACTGTTCGCTCTCGTTTTGTCAATATGTTATTAGTTATAAACAACAAGTTTGCCAGCGAAAACGGCTACATGGAAATTCTTCCAGTCTGCTGCGAAATAGACCACAAAATTATCAACGCAAATCAGGATTGCTTTTCCATATAATTTTCCGCCCCAGGCATTTGTTCCAATAACGGCAACTGGTTTTAAAAACGGCCATATTTTTCTCCTTACATCACAAGTGCGACAAATAACCCCACAACCGCACAGGAAGGAATACCTAGCAGCGTACCAATCAGGCTTTGCTTTATATGAAACCAATAATCATGATACTCTTTCATATCCTCAGTACCGGGAATGCGCATTCTCTTTGAATGACAAAACCAGATACAGTCTAAAACAAGAGCATCAAACCAGGTAATAGAAAGCCACACAATAAATGTGTAAAAAAATCCCTGCCAGAAAGTTTCTGCATGATTTACTTTAATCATCACAAACACAGCAGCTACCACCAGAACGATTATTGCAAGAGCTTTTCGCACAAGATCTTTTGCAGAAAATCTTTTTTCTGTTTTTTCGACAAGACCAAGCTCCTCACACTTTTTTCGGATTTCCGGCGGATAATCACTTATTACACTGAGTGGATTTTTTAAGTCCATTGGTACCACAATCAGCGTAAAGGCTGCAATTCCAATTAAACATTCGATTAACAATATCATATAATTACTTCTTTATCCTTTCAGCCATTTCTTCTGGCCTGAACAATGCCATTCCAGCATGACCTAGACTTTCCATCTCCTCAAATTTTGTTTCAGGAAACATCTTACTCATAAAATCAAAATCTTTTTTTCGTTCATTCTTTTCGTTTTCGGCATACCAATATTCAATTTGTGTGGAAACCTCAGATATATTTTTGGGCATTTTATAATTGTTGCACGAATCAAAGGTATTCCAAAGAGTGCGGTTAGAAACAAAATCAAAAACCTCTGCAACATATTCCAAATCTTCTTGTGAATATTCATCAGTTGCAAAAGCTTTTTCCAAAAGGCCAATTCCGCCAAGCTTTCCCATCCACATCAAAGAAAAATCTTTTAGCGCAATCCATCTTGTAAAAATCCAGGGTGCCTTGTATGGAGTAATTCCGCCGTCAACATACGCCTTTTCAATTTTTACCTTTTGATTTGAAATCATTTTTAGAACGATGGAACCTCCCATTGAGCAGCCATAAATTGCATCCACTTTTGTGATTTTGTTTTCACTAAACCATTCTTCAATTCCTGCTGCAATTTGTTCAATGCTTGTAAAATTACTTTCAGGATTTTCTTTATCGTAACCAGGAAGTGCTGGAATGAGTACATGGAACTCATCTTCTAAAAGCGGAACCACATACTCAAAATAATCCCAGTATACAAGAGACGGATGAATCAAAAGGCAAATCTTTTCATTCTGAATCCCGGCTTCATGCATGGTGATTTTCGTAGGATTTGTTTTTCCTCGCGGTGCAGAAATTACACACAAAAGAATTGTACTAACCACAAAGATAGAAATTATTATTGCTAAGATTTTTAAGATTCGTTTTGTGATTTTTTTCATTTTGCTTTACTCCTTTTTATTTATACCTGCCATGTATCTATAGTTTTTAATATCATTCTCAGAGTTTCTTCTCTTGCTTTTTGACATTCTTCTGGATATTTTTTTTCTCTGGGTAGCATGTTGTTATTAATTGGAAAATAGCCCAGATTATGACTTCCGGACTCGGAATTAATATGTCTGTAATTATATTTAAAATGCATTCTTTCAAGTCTTTTGCAAAGCAGCTCAGCATCTCTTTTGGCAGGAACAGATTCATCATGAGTAGAAGTCAAAAACAGAATTTCACCATTTATTTTATCAACAGGAATTTCATTTTCTTCGGTTCCTTTTTTATCCCATTCATCGAAAAAGTATAAAAGTTTTACACAGTGTTCCTTTATGCATCTCTTAAAGAAATCAGACATTAACCTGCCCTTTTCTACATAAGGAAAATCTTTACCATTGAAGGAAACCATTGCTTTACAAGGGTTTTCTGATGTTTTTCCGGTTCCTTGCATGATGTGCCCGAATGAAGATGCCGCAATCACAAGACTGATATCAGAAACAACACTTGCTGCAAGGAGAGCCATGCCTGCGCCTTTGGAATTGCCATAAATACCGATACGTTTATAGCCATACTTTTTCATTTCGTCACAGGCTACCTGGAACTGTTCAAGCGGTATTGCCCGCATATTTTGTTTTTGTCCTTCACCACCATAATAAGACATGGCAAGCGTAGAATAACCGTGTGATGAAAAAAGCGCCGCGTATTTTTCCGGCAATTCGAGGCCTTTTAGTCCTTGAATAACGATAAGGAGTCTGTCATCACCATTTTCGGGATTGTATAAAACTCCCTCAAATCCATTTTTAAGATATTTATAAATAGTCTTTTTCATTTTTTTATCACCCCAACTGCACAAGGGATTCGACCTTCGCACATTACGAATTCCGCATCGCTGTAGCCTAATTCCTTAAAGAAATCCTTGTAAGTTTCTAACGTGAACTGACGTTTAAAATCTGCACCTGCTTTTCCAACAGTTTTTGCAACGCCACTGGTTTTTCCCGAATTGTCTTTGTTCATATA
>JAIKVO010000037.1 GCA_024685655.1 Treponemataceae bacterium | reverse complement strand
TGATCTTTTTCTGGATTGTATCTACAAGCAGAATGCGTCCAGGCTGAAGGCGCGATTTTATCTCAATGTTCTCTTCCGGAATATCAAGAACGCCGACCTCACTCGACAAAATGAGCATTCCCTCTTTAGTGATGTAGTAGCGGCTTGGGCGAAGTCCGTTTCTGTCGAGCGTCGCGCCAAGGATATCGCCGTCGCTGAAAAGGATTGCGGCAGGTCCGTCCCAGCTTTCCATCATAGTTGCCCAGTAGTGGTAAAAATCTTTTTTGGTCTGGGGCATATTGTCGTCGTACTTCCAAGGCTCCGGGATACACATCATTACTGCGAGAGGGAGCGGCACACCGTTCATCAAAAGGAACTCAAGCGTGTTGTCGAGCATAGCGGAGTCTGAGCCTGTCGTGTCTACTGCAGGAAGAACTTTTTTCAGCTCTGGCTGCGTAAGCTTTGTGGATGCGACGGTTTCCTCACGCGCGAGCATTCTGTCAACGTTTCCGCGAATTGTGTTGATTTCTCCGTTGTGCGCGATGAATCTGTTCGGGTGCGCGCGCTGCCAGCTTGGTTGTGTGTTCGTGCTGAAACGCGAGTGTACTATTGCAAGCGCGGATTCGTAATCCTTTGACTGCAAATCGCTGTAGAACGTGCGGAGTTCGTGCACAAGGAACATGCCTTTGTAGACGATTGTGCGCGACGACAATGAGCATACGTAAGTTTTTGTGGTGGGGGAAAGCTTTCCCCCTGCGTCGCACGTTGTTGCGCCGACACCCCCTTCACCTAAGGGGCTCTGCCCCTTAAAATCCCCGTAAAACTCGCCTTTCTCAAATTTGCGGCGTAAAACGTAGAGGTGGCGGTCAAAATCAATTCCTTTCTCACATTCAGACTTGCCGCCTTTGCCGTCCGGGCGCGCGATAAACGCCTGCCAAATTTCAGGCATGCAGTCACGTGCCTTTTTGCCGAGTACGTCTGGTGCGACAGGCACTTTGCGCCATCCAAGAAGAGTTAGTTTTTCTGCGGCGCAGCACTTTTCGAAGCGCGCTTTTTCAGCATCAGCCACGCCTGTTTCGCCCGGAAAAAAGAACATTCCAATTCCGTAATCGCGTTCACCGCCGAGCTTTTTGCATGGGGCACCGTCCACGCCGATAATCTCGCCGCGTTCTGCCACGCCCGTAAAGAACTTGTGGCTTATCTGCAAAAGAATGCCGACGCCATCGCCTGTCTCGCCGCTCGCATCCTTTCCGGCGCGATGCTCCAGTTTCTCAACGATGCTCAGAGCGTTATCCACAATTTTGTGGCTTTTTGTTCCATCGATGTTCACCACTGCGCCAATACCACAGTTGTCGTGCTCAAAAGATGGTTCGTACAAAGTATGACGTTCGCTTCGGATTTTCTGCATTTTCGCGCCTCCAGACAAAAAAAGAGGTCATAGACACAACCTCTGTACGAAAACTTCGCACAAAAATTCTATCTACGACCTCTTTGTCGTAATTACGGAAATAATAAGTCCTTTCCGTAATTTCTTTAATAATACTGAATTTTTGCAGAATAAGTCAAGAGTTTGCGCAGAAAACAGTTTTTTGCAGATATTTTATTTATTGTAAAGTTGACTGAGAATTTTTTTTTCATTAAGTGTTCATATTTTTTGAATCTGTGATATGCTGTGATTTATAGAAAACTCCCAAGAAGGACAAATTTATGAAATACGAAATGACAAAACCAGCTCTATCAGCAACAATTGGATCGAATATTTTAATCGCATTCTTAATCGTTCTCTTTCTTTTTATCACCCTGTCGTTCATATCGTCACGGTACTACAAGCTTTCAATTTCGGATGGTTCTCTATTGATAAAATCAATGTTTTATAACACCAATATTTCTTTGGACAAGATTGATTTTGATAATGTGCGCGTCATGAACCTAGATGAGGAAAATTTAACTTTCACTGTACGTCAGAACGGAATTGGGCTGCCAGGTCTAAAAGTCGGATGGTTCTTGAAGAACAGCACAAAATACAAGCTCTATGTAACGGACAGAAAAAGCGTCGTTTCTATCCCAACAAAAGAAGGATATACGATTCTGTTCAGCTCAGAAAAAGCCTCGGAAATTGTGACTGATTTACAAAACGCAAAAAAATGAACACTTCGATGACAAAACAGCCTGTTTCCGCTATACTTCTTTTATGGAAAACATTTTTCTCACATACGAAAACGATACTAAAGAACAATACCGCAGCATGATAGCGGAAACAGCACAAGCTGTCACAGAAGCGTTCACAGATGACCGCGCATACGCAGGTCCTACACCTGACGAACTTAAAAAACTTATACATGTTGATGATATTCTGCCAGAGCAGGGAGCCGGATGGGAAACAGTCCTTGAACGCTTAAAAAAACAGATTCTTCCTAATTTTCTTAGAACACCTTCAACCGATTATATGGCGCATCTTCACAGTGCGGCGACGCTCGAAAGCATTGCGTCCGAGCTGATTTTATCCACATTCAACCAGTCTATGGACAGCTGGGATCAGGCTCCCGTCGCAACGGAAGTTGAAGTTGAGGTTATCAAAAAACTGTGCGCCATGTACGGCTACAAAAACAACGCGGACGGCGTTTTAACGTCGGGCGGCTCGCAGTCAAACCAGACGGCACTTTTACTTGCCCGCGACTGGTTTATCTCTAAAAAGATGGGATACGACGTAAAAAAACACGGGCTTCCCGCAGATTTCACGAAACTTCGCATGTATACAAGCGAAATAAGCCACTTTTCTATGGAAAAGTCCGCGCACATAATGGGAATGGGCTACGAATCCGTCGTAAAAGTGCCTGTTGACGAAAGGCAGCGGATGGACGTTGACGCGCTCAAACGCCTTATAGACGCTGACATCAAAGCAGGAAACATTCCGTATTGTGTCGTCGCGACAATAGGCACCACAGATTTTGGAAGCATTGACCCGGTTGAAGCTCTTAGCGAGATTTGCCGAGAACACGGAATGTGGCTCCACGCGGACGCAGCCTACGGAAGCGGCGTAATTATGTCGCAGAAGTACGCGCGGCGCGTCGCTGGGCTTTCTGAATGCGACTCAATAACTGTTGATTTTCACAAGATGTTCATGCTGCCGATCAGTTGCAGCGCGGTGCTCATAAAAGACGGAAAGGATTTTGACGCGCTTACGATACACGCAGATTACCTAAATCGGGAAGAAGACGAGGAAGACGGCTACACGAACCTTGTTGACAAGTCTATGCAGACGACGCGCCGCTTTGATGCTATTAAAGTTTGGGTTTCTTTCCAAGTGCGCGGAAAAGACGGCTGGTCAGCTCTTATTTCAAAATGCATGGATAACGCGGCGCATCTTTATGGCGTGCTTAAGGCGGACGCGGATTTTGATGTGGTTACAGAGCCGGAAATTAGCTCCGTTGTTTTCAGGCTTTCGCCGTCATTCTGCGCAAAGTTGCGTGATTCAGCAGCTGGCTCAGACGCTGATGTGAAAAAATCGGTTGCGGACAGTTCCGGCGAGTCTTGCGACGACGTGAACAAGCGCGTCCGCCGTGCGCTGATTCATAAGCAGGGTGTCGTCATCGGGCAGACGGTCTGCGGCGGCAACGTGTACCTTAAGTTCACGCTGCTCAATCCGCTTTTAACATACGAAAAGCTCGAAAGCCTTCTACGCCTGATAAAATCGTTAGCGTAACGAATATGCGTAAATCTCTTTATATTAACTAGCTACTCTCGCTCGCACGCACAAATAGGCTCAAGTGCTGAACCTTGTCTGCGCTTTGTATGTATCTTATACATAAAACTCCGGTTACGCAGCTATTTACAACAAATAATTACGCGCGGTACACTGCGCTTACGCTTTTGCTCCGTACTCCTTATAGTATGCCTCTATCGCAGACTTAATCGCGTCGTCAATCACGATTCTGCCGTCTATCTCTTTGTTGCAAAGGACTTCGACGACTTCCTCCATCGTGACAATCGCGTTCGCCGGAAAACCGTAAAGATCCGTTATCTCCGCGAGCGCACTTTTCTCGCCCTTT
>JAIKVO010000036.1 GCA_024685655.1 Treponemataceae bacterium | reverse complement strand
TGAAGAAAGAAAAATGACTCCTTTGGATTTGTCGCTAAGAACAGATATTTCAGCCGATTACATAAATTCAGTGTTATGCGGTAAGGACTATATATCTACTTCGTTTGCTAAAAAACTTGAACATGTACTTGGAATAGAAGCAGAATTTTGGATAAACTTACAAACTGCGTATGATAAGGAAAAAAGAGAGATAATCAAAAACGTTAAGTGACTAGGGGCTGTAAATGAACGATGAAGAGGTCGAACTTCCAGTGGATTTAATCGATTCTATTAAATCTCTGGGTGCAATTACTGTTGCTAATGAAGCTTATGTTGATTGATACTCGCTTGTGAGATTGGTGTTGCTGAATATCTTCCCTTACTTCCCCTCTAACATCCGGACGGCTTCGTCGAAGCTGATGCAGCTGGCGTATCGTCTTGGCCACATGAAATCGTTGTAGAAATGATATGCTGTCGATTTTGAGAAGTATTCGTTGTCTGTCGTTGAGTTCGTGTACGCCGGGATGATGACTTTATATCCGCGCTCGAATGCGCTTTTCACCGAGGCATCGATGCAGAAATCGGTCTGAAGTCCCACAATCATTACCTGGGTTTCGTTTTTTTCTTTCAGATATGAATCAAGTCCCGTCTGCGGATGAAAGCAGCTGTTCACCGTTTTGTAGAAAATTTTCTCGTTCTCTTTCGGCGCGAACGCATCGTATATCTCGAAGTCCCAGTCGCCTTTTGTGAAGCCGGAGCCGGGACCGTCATCGTGCTGGACGTAAACCACTTCAATGTTGTTCTGACGGGCTTTCTCTATCAATGTGCGGATGTTGCCCGTTATTTTTTCGAACTCAAAGAGGTTGGAATTTGTGATTCCTTTCTGTGTGTCAATTACGAGTAAAACCATCGGTTAAAAGTTCCCGCCGTTCCAGCCCCAGTTCGCGGTTCCCCAGTAGCTTACGTAAACTGCGTTGCCGGGTATGCCGAGCTGATTTTCCAATATCTCGCAGATTTTCGCTGTCATTTTGTCGCTCGATGCGGAGTCTACGTTTCCAAGAACTTTGACTTCGACGTATGCGCCTTTATCAAGCTTTTTGCCGGCAAAATACAGATCCTGATTGTCGGCGAGGTTGATCATCAGGTAGCTTTCAGGCTTCCCGATTATGCTGATGGCTTTGCCGAACTCGGCTTTCAAAACGTCTCTTTTTTCTGCAGGTAAGCTCATCGTTACCTTTGCTTCTATCATTGGCACTTTAATATCCTCCTGTTATGAACTGATTCTATTATCGCATTACATCCGCGCGAGTTCAACCCTGTGCCGCGTCATTAATTGCGCGAAAAATCAGTGCAAGCAGCTCTTACCTGAACTCTATTCCAGATAAATCTGCGCCAAGGTTTTCTATCACCTCTTTCAAGTTTTCTTTTGTAGCGTAAATATCGGGCTTGTAGCCTTTCCCTTCGCCTTCATACTTTTCAATCTGCTCTATGTGCCACATTTTTTTTGTAGGGAGACAGAATCTTACATTCTCTTTTTCTATGAGTTCGCATGTACCGTAAAGCTGGCATCCTCCTGAATTAGTTCCGACAAGGAATGCTTTGTTCATATCAAAACCTCTGTACGAGCAAAGCGCATAAAAGGTTCCGTATATTTCACCGGAAGAATAACACCATCTGTCTTGAGTGAAGATGATTGTGCCCTGATAATTGCAATTCATCAATCCTGTAAAAAAGGAAATCAAGGGAGAGTTTGAGCCTCCCGGATTTGACCGAAAATCCAAGACGATGAAATCGTAATGCTCTGCTTTGTAGTATGAAAACTCCGGGGTGCCCAGTTTTTGGTAATCTGGATTTGAATCGGTACAATTATTGCAGCGGATGTATAAAGTGTTTGAAGTTTCTTTGTACTCAAAAAGATTGTCGGGGTCAGTGCTTTTGTTTGTCGTGTCTGAATCGATTTCAGGGGCGAATATCAATTTTTCATCTATTCCGATATTCAGATGAAAATCGTCGATATATTCATGCAAGACAGATTTCAACTGGTCATAATCTTGAGCTTCATTAAGTGTTTTTTTTGTAAAACCTTTTTTCTTCATATC
>JAIKVO010000029.1 GCA_024685655.1 Treponemataceae bacterium | reverse complement strand
ATAACCGCAAAATTAGAGGAATTAGGATACGGTGACATTCAGATAATGTGCTTTCCTTCACAATTCCCGATGAAAGATTTCGATGACACAGACTGGTATTGTCTTGTCGCAAAACGAAAGTGAAAAAAAGCACACTCTAAGTTTTTTCGGGCAAGGGCATGGCGCGGTGCCGAACGGAACGTTCGGCAGTCGGAACGACCGGCCGTAGGCAAGCCGCAGAACGCCCGACCGTACATTGGTCGGATTGCATCGCAACCTGACCAATGTACGGATGCCCCCAAAATTTCCTACGTCTCACTTTTTTGGAGATTTTTAATATTTTGCACAAATTCTTACATTTTGAAAGTCACTAACTTTACAGAAACAAATTCACGTCTTATACTTTCATTATGGATATTACACTTACTTTCAAGGGCGGCAAGACCGTCCAGGTTCAGGCAGGAACACTGATTCAAAATATTCTGCCTTATTTTGACGTTGATAAAGGAAAAATTCTCGCAGTACGCGTGGACAATGAAATATGCTCTCTTTCACAGACAATAGAGACGAACGCTGAATTGGAGCCTGTTCTTTCTGGAACCACCGACGGCGCGAGCATTTACCGCCGCACACTTTGCTTCGTCCTTGACGTAGCCGCGCACAAACTTTTCCCATCATCAAGGCTGCTGGTAGGTCACAGCTTGGGCTACGGCTACTACTACACATTTGACGACCGCGATTCAATATCAAAAGACGACATTGAAAAGCTTCAGCACGAGATGGAAGAAATCATCACGGCGGACAGCATCATCAACCAGGTTAAAGTTTCGTACAAAGACGCTGTTTCGATTCTTGAAAAGCAGGAAATGCCGGAAACACGCCGGCTCCTTGACTATCAGGCAAAACCGATAATCAGGCTCAACTCGCTCAACGGCTTTTACGACATTTATGTCGCGCCGCTCCTCCACTCCACCGGACTCCTTAAAGTTTTCGACCTTATGCCATACGAAAACGGTTTTCTGCTGCGCTTCCCGGCTTCATTTAATCCTGATTCACTCCCGGAATTCCAAGACAACAAAAAGCTTTTCAACATCTACAAACGCTATAAGGAATGGGGAAAACGCCAGAACGTCACGACCGTCGCGTCGCTCAACGACCTTGTTTACAGGCGCAAGACGAAGGATTTCATCAACATATCCGAGACGTTCCTTAACAAGAACATCGCTGATATCGCTGACAAGATAGAACAGAAAGGCAACGTAAAAGTCGCGCTGCTCGCGGGTCCTTCAAGCTCCGGCAAGACGACTACATCAAAGAAACTCGCCATTCAGCTGAAAGTTCTTGGCTACAACCCGCATGTCATAAGTCTGGACAACTACTACCTGGGCCGCGAGAAAACCCCGCGCGACGCTAACGGCGACTACGACTACGAATGCCTTGAAGCGCTCGATGTCCAGCAGCTAAATGACAACCTTGTGAAGCTTTTCAAGGGTGAAACGATACAGGTTCCGTCATACGATTTCCGCGAAGGAAAGCAGTATTTCACGGGCGAGACACTCACGATGAACGAGAAAGACATCCTGATTATGGAAGGAATCCACGGACTTAACGACAAGCTTACTCCGCTCGTTCCAGCAGAGAACAAGTTCAAGGTTTACCTTTCCGCGCTCACGCAGCTGAATATCGATGACCACAACCGCATCTCGACGAGCGACAACCGCCTTATCAGGCGCATCGTCCGCGACTCACAGTTCCGCGGAAAATCTGCCGCAGACACGATAAAAATGTGGCCGAGCGTCCAGCGTGGCGAAAAACTTCACATCTTCCCGTTCCAGCAGAACGCTGATGCGGTTCTCAACACAGCAATGGACTACGAACTTGCCGTCCTCAAAATATACGCAAGCCCGCTTCTGCGCTGCGTTACGCCCTGCCAGCGCGAGTATTCAGAAGCATCGCGCCTTTTGAATTTCCTGTCGAATTTCTATGAAATCGCACCGACATACGTTCCCGGACAGTCAATCATCCGCGAGTTCATCGGCGGCAGCGAGTTCAAGTACTAAAAACCTTACGGCAGATACAGCGGCTTTACGTTCCGGAGTGCCTGGAACATCCGCTGTTTCTCAGCCGCATTGCCACCAGTCAGCAACTCCAGTCGGCTCCGCGCCTTTTTACGCCCGGAGTTGTCCTGATAACAGCACGTACACGTCTCCGAGATATATCCGGCTTTCTGCGCATGCGCAATAATCGTCGCAACATCCGCAAAACATAGCGGCCGGATAACAGTCACCGGGTACTTGTCGTATTTAAGGCGCGGGGGCATGGTCGAAAGCTCGCCTTTGTTGAGCATGTTCATTAAAACAGTTTCAAGAATATCATCAAGGTGATGACCGAGCGCGATTTTGTTGTAACCGTGCTCGATTGCGTAATTGTTAAGCTCGGTGCGCCGCTGTGTGGAGCACCACCAGCAGTTCATGCTTCTGCCGGGTTTCAGCCGCCCCAGAACATCTGCATGAAGCGTAACAGGCTCCACGCCCCACTGCGTAAAAAGCGCGAGAAGCCTTTCGTTCAGTGGCGGCGTTATCTCAGTCTCCACATGAAGGGCGGTAAAATTAAAGTTTTCACGGTGTTGCTTCTTCCTGTCGGCAAAATACTCCACGAGTGCGGTAGAATCCTTACCGCCCGAAGCTCCTATTAGTATATTGTCGCCCTCTTCTATGAGGTTGTATTCAAAAACAGCCTTGTCTATAACGCGGAAAAGGCGCGGTCGTTCCATCAGTTAAGCCCCGCCATTCTCCGCACATACGGCGCAATCTCGTAAAGCGGCAGCACAGAAGAAGCCGCGCCAAGGTCGATTGCGGCTTTAGGCATACCGAAAACTACGCAAGTTTCCTCCGACTCCGCGATTGTGTAGCCGCCGTTCTTGTGAATATCGACACATCCGTTTGCGCCGTCACGCCCCATTCCCGTAAGAAGCACCGCTATACAATGATCTCCGGCAACTCTGGCTGCAGATTTAAACAGATAATCAACCGCAGGACGCAGATAATTAATCGGCGGCTCATTCACAAGTTTCGTCACATATCCTGATGCCGTACGAGATCCTACAGTCAAGTGATAATTTGCAGGAGCTACATAAACAGTTCCGGGAACAACGACTCCGTTATCCTGGGCAAGAGTAACATTCATACCGGTAGTATCAGCCAGCCACGACGCATAATGCCTGTCGAAAGCCGAATCAATGTGCTGTGTAACAAGTATTGGGTACGGAAAGTCGCGCCCGATTTTTGAAAGCACGGTCTGGACTGCCACTGGACCACCGGTGGATGCCCCGATTACGAGTAAGTCTTTTCTTCCGATTGCCTCCGGAGAAACAGGACGGCGAACTGGCGGCATACCAGCAGGCTGTGAAAAAGGGGAAACATCTCCAATCCGTTTGGCAAAAACCGGAGATTTGTGTCCACGTTCCGTTACTGCAACGATACGCTCTATGAATGAACGATAAAAATCGGGCGAAAAATGCGTTAAATCGGGTTTTTTGAGCATATCGACGGCACCAGCTTCAAGGGCGGCATAGCCCATACGCGCGGAATCTTCCGTCGAGAAAATCATTATGGCAGCAGGACTTTCCTGCATTATGCGCTTCGTCGCCTCTATGCCGTCCATCACCGGCATGTAGATATCCATCGTGATGACATCCGGTTTCAAAAGCCTGTTCTGCTCTATTGCGCCTTGCCCGTCATATGCTTCACCAACAATTTCAATGCGAGGGTCTTTTGCAAGAGAACGCTTAAGAAGAGTTCTTATAACGGCAGAATCATCTACGACTAACACACGTATCATAAGTCAAATCCTTCAAGTTATTAACGATGGTCTGAAAAACTATTATCGAGCTTTTTTATGAAAACACATAAGACACGGAAGAAGTTCATCGCTATAGTGAACTCAAAAACTCAATAATCGTTCAGATATTATACTGCATTATCACGGACCGCAATAGGTAGACTTACCGTTTTTCAGTACGATATTACAAAAAAAGCCCCTCCTGATACACACACCGCGTAAAACCGATGCATCACCAAGAAAGGCTTATATTGGCAATCCCTAAAAAATCACATAAGTGGTTTCTCAAGATGCCTTATTACATCCCTTAAGATTCAGGGAATATAACTTTAACAATCGGATTACTTATTTCTTTCCGTTGTTGAAGTATTTATTAAACTCATCGTCAGAACGGCTGTCTGATGAAGAAGGATTATCGTAAGCGCGAGCATCCCTCATATTATTTACATTATCATCCGCATAGCCGTTATCTACAGAACGCTCCGGCATTAAAAATGCTGCGGCGATATAAATAACGATTCCAGTTCCAAAGCCTGCAAAAACCAGGACAAGCATCAGGATTCTAACAATCGTCGCATCTATATTAAAAAACTCTGCGATACCACCGCATACACCGAATAACACTCTGTTACGTGACTTAAAAAGCTTCTTTGCCATAATTCTTTCTCCTATAAATCACGACGCATACACGCCGTTTGTTTTCTAATCAGTTTATTTAACATCAACTGTTACGGAACCCATGCCGCAGTTGATTGAAAAGTGATTTGCCTTGCGATCTGTGCAGATCATCGAGCCAATTCCGCTTTTCTTCTCGCCATTGAACCGTATTTCTCCAAATCCGACCCTCGCGTTGTATGAGTAGTCAGAAGGATTTCCTGTAACTTTGAGCGCTATTTTGCCCATACCGCAGTCTATGTCGCAAACACCCTTCGCAGTTCCGCACAGCTCAAGGTTGCCCATACCGCAATGTGCGTTCAGCTGGCCGCCGTAAATCCTGTCAAGAACAAGATTTCCAGCATTTACGTCAAAAAATCCTGAGTTGCAATGGATAGCAACAGTCTTTGCCGTAAAAGAACCGGCGGCAAGCGAAACCTTTACGATGTCGAGTCTTGCATTCTCCGGTATAGTAATAAGGATTCTCGGCTTCCATGTCGAATTATCGTTGTGGTCAAAGAATCCCTTGAACGGAATCTGATGCCTGTTGTCAACGATGAGCGTTCCTTTTACTGACAGTTCACATCTGAAATTCATAGAATCTATTCCGCGAGTCTCAATTGTGTATTTGTCGCCAGGAATCATAACAATCTCAGCGGCTCCGAATGAAAAATCAAGATTCTTCACCTCGTCCGCGTTGAACGAAAATTTCATAGCATCGCGGCTGCTGAAATTACCGTGATTGACATTTCCGCTCGAACTGCCAGAACCAGTTTCCGAACTTGTGCCATGATCAGTATTATCAGAAGCTCCGGATGATTTCTCGTCAGCCATCTTGGCCGGAACACAGGCGAATTTTTCCTTAATTTCTTCGGCAAGCTTCTCCGGGTCGCCAAGTTCTTCTATAACTTTGCTGTCATTGTCAGCATCATCAAAATAGTCGCGGTAATATTCAAGAGCTTCTTCCTGCTCCTCAAGCGGGAGTGCTTGAATACAGCGTTTCAATTCACTCAGATACTCGTCTCTGTCCATTTCCCTTTTCATTTTTCCTCTCACTAAATTAGCAACAGCCGCCGCCAAAAACTTGCAGCCAGCCTAATTAATCATCAATTGTAAGACCGGATAATCCGCGCGTCTTTTTCAACTAACTGCGCGAAGCCTACCGTTCTTCACCCAACAAGATACCGTCAATGCAACGACGATATTCTAGCCAGCCTCTCCGGCTTTCGTCCAACAGAATCATACCGTTAGAAGTGATTCTGTAGTACCTTCTATTACGCCCGGCGTACTCTCTGTCGTAAGTCTCCAGATATCCGTCTTTTTGGAGGCGGCGAAGAACCGGATACAGCGTACTTTCCGAAACGTCCATAATCTGGCGGACATCCTGCGTGATCTTATATCCGTAAGTTCCCTCTGCCTCACCGGCGACGACAGCCAGAACCACCGAATCGAGCAGCGCAGCGCCCGTATTGAATGCCATCCGTACCTCCGTTCCTATTTGGAAGCTTGCATACCACAAAAACCCGTCGATTTTCGTGTCATATGCACATAAGATTTTTCAGCTTCCTTGAATATAACAGCCATCCATTGGAAAACTGTCACTTTTTTTGTTTCAGCACAATATTGCCTCGACAAGAATAATATACGAAATATAATATAATTTCGTCAACTATATTTTAAAAAAAATGATAATATTTTTTTTGAGGACCTTAAAAACTTTCTTTTTTTAAATAAGTATATATATTGATTATAATAGTGCGGAAAGCCTGACCGAGTGTAAGCGAGTAGCGATTGCAACGGGAACGCCATAATCTGATTACCGTTGCAAAATCAACAGGATGTATTTTACGGGCGGTTTTATCCCCGAAGAAACGACCTTATTTCTTCAAGACGAGTCATCGCTATTCGACGGCCTTCTTCATACACGCGCTGAAGCTCGTTCTTGTCGTGCTCAGTGCGGCTTATTCCAAGCGACGTTTCCGGGCAAATAACGAGAACTTCTCCCCTGTCGGCTTTATCAAAAACGTATGAAGTCTGCTTGTTGTATTCTTCTGGGCGGCGGCGCATCGCCTCAACAAGCGCCGGATATTTCCGTAACGCAAGTTTCATCAGCGGCATAAGCGGCGACGGCTTTTTCCGGTACTCGCGCGGTTGCGTCAGAATAACGACATTCCGCCCATACCCGATGCTCTCGAAATAAGGGAGCGGCACGGAGTCGGTCATGCCGCCGTCGAGCAAAGCATAGCCGTCAATTTCGACGACGCGGCTCGCAAGTGGCATTGACGCGCTCGCACGCATCCACGTAAGGTCATGCACATCGCATGTCTCTAGTTTTTTGTATACAGGCTTTCCTGTAACGCAGTCGGACGCGACGCAATAAAACTCCATCGGGTTAGCTCTATACTCTGCAAGGTCAAAAACATCTAGTTCGTTCGGAATTCTGTTGTAGCAAAAATCCGCGCCATAAAGATCTCCGGTAAAAAGCAGAGAACGAACGGAACAGTACTGCCATTCATGTGCGAACCGCTTGTTGTAACGGATGGCGCGTCCCATCTGCCGGGATTTGAAGTTGCATCCGAATGTCGCGCCCGCAGATACCCCGATTGCACCGTCAAACCCGATTCCGTTCTCCATGAAAACATCGAGCACGCCCGCCGTGAACATTCCGCGCATCGCCCCGCCTTCCATGACTAGTCCTTTTTTAATACCATTTCCGTTCATATGGACAATATAGCAGAGGAGCTATTCGTGACGCAAGAAGCCCGTTGAGTGAAGCCCAAAAAAACGAAGTACGCATTGGGCCCGGACAAGCTGTAAAACCGTGCTCTGCCACGCCGACTCCAGCTCACCATCGCACCTCAAATCACGCAATAATGGGGCGCACAATGCGAGCCGCGCAAGAATCTCGCGCAATAACGACATCGGGTGCAGCATGCGGGCGGCTTTGTGCGCCTGACGGGCACTCTGACGCGCTTGTTCCGCGCACCGGTTTTTCGGCTCATACGCAAAAAAAACGCAGCAGCCCCAACAAAGAGCCGCTACGCATCGAAAACGCGAATTTGCGCTTAATCTTCTGCTTCTAATTCTTTTTCATCAACCTGATATTCCGAGTATTTTGAAATCATCGGAGCCTCGTCTTTACCCAAGATTTTTCGGTTGATATAGTTTTTCGTGATTTTCGCAACCAACGGACAAAGCGAGATCACACCTATCAAGTTCGGTATCATCATCAGTCCGTTGAACGTATCTGACAAATCCCATGCAAGCGAAAGGCTCATCGTACAGCCGAAGAAAATCACAATGACGAACAGAATTTTATAAATCAACTGAGATTTATCACCAAAAAGATACTGACAAGCAGTTGCTCCGTAATGGCTCCAGCCAAGAACGGTGGAAAATGCGAACAAAAGAATCGCGATTGCTATGAACTTAGGCCCGAGAGCACCGAAAACAGTCGCAAAAGCTTCACCGACAAGGCCAGAACCTTCGCTTGTCGAAATCATGTGACCAGTTTCCAAATCAACCACACCAGTAGAAAGGATAACAAAAGCCGTCAATGTACAAACGATAATCGTATCGGCGAACACCTCAAAGATTCCCCACATTCCCTGGCGGACAGGCTCTTTTACGTTTGATGAAGAATGAACCATTACTGAAGAGCCAAGACCGGCTTCGTTAGAGAACGCACCGCGTTTGAATCCCCACGTAATTGCTTTTTGGAAGCCGTAACCCACAATACCGCCCGCAGCAGATTTTGCGGCGAAAGCTCCTTTGAAAATCGCGCCGAAAACTTCTGGAACTGAAGTAATATTCGTAAAGAAAATAATCAGTGCGCCAATGATGTAGATTATCGCCATGAAAGGAACAAGTTTTTCCGTTACGGCTGCGACTCTTTTAAGCCCCCCAAGAATAACGACAGAAGCAATTATCACAAGTCCGATACCTGTTACCCATGTCGGAATGTTGAAGGCAGCTTCCATATTGCCGGCAATTGAGTTTACCTGGCTCATGTTTCCGATGCCGAAACTCGCGATAAGACAGAAAAGACTGAACAGGACAGCAAGAACGGTTCCGATCTTTTTAAATCCTTTATATCCTCCAAGACCGTCTTTAAGATAATACATAGCACCGCCATGCCACTCGCCGTTCGCACCCTTCTTTCGGAAATAAATACCAAGCACGTTCTCGGAATAGTTCGTCATCATTCCGACAATCGCCATAACCCACATCCAGAAAATGGAACCAGGACCACCAAGGATTATAGCCGTCGCGACACCGACGATGTTTCCTGTTCCGATTGTAGCCGCAAGAGCTGTACAAAGGCTCTGGAACTGAGAAATAGACCTGTCCTCTTTACCGGTATGCGCTGTAATCTTTTTATCTTTGAAAATCGCACCGATTGTCTTTTTGTTCCAATGCAAGAAATGAGTGAACTGGAATCCCTTGTTCGCAATGGTCATTATAAGACCTGCGACAAACAAAAGCGCAATACCGAAGGTTCCCCAAACAACACCGTTTACGGCATTGTTGATTTTTGTGATTGTCTCTATCATCAGAGCCTCCAAAAACTTAATTTAAATACGGCTGATACATTCGCATAAAAGATTGCAAGAAGCTACGCTACGTAATTACGACAGGCGCATTTACTGCTATCTTAAAGCCTTTGCTTAACCGTTTTCTGCCATATAGTTTTATATCGGAAGGAAACAAAAAAGGCAGAACCGGAAAAAACCAATTCTGCCCCATTGCAATGACTCAAGGCTATCAGAATAGTTTAATTAAGTCAACCATTCGAAAAGATTTCCAATATTCAATTGACTTTTTGTTACGTTTTTTGTAATTTGATAATCGTTATCAAATTCATACAAAGCGAGCATTTTTTACTCGAATCAAAGGAGGGGGTCTACTGTGCATAATTATAAAAAAGCTCAATTAAGAGCAAAAAATGCATTGGTCACTCTCTTCGCATTCATCTTGCTTTTGTCTTTTTTTGCGGCTGTCGCTTTTGAGACACTCCACACCGGACACGAGGATCATTGCCATGAGGAATCTTGTCCTGTCTGTCTACTGCTTCAGATAATTCACTGCACATTCCGGTCGGTCAAACTGATATCGTTCTTCACAGAAAACTTTTCGGCCATCCCAAACCTTTCTGTTGTCACACTTTTTTCTTCAATATTACTCCTTCCTACACTTGTTTCGCAGAAAATCAAACTCGTGATTTAGAACTTTTGGAGACTTCGCAAAAATCTTTATAAAGGGAATAAATCACAATGGAAAAAACAAGCAAAAAGCCAGTTGTTCTGATTACAGGCTACCTTGGATCTGGAAAAACAACGCTGCTCAACAACCTGCTGCGTCAGGAAACACGCCGCGTTGCTTTGATCGTAAATGATATGGGAAGCATAAACGTTGATGCTTCGATTCTAAAAAAAGAAGGCGCGAATGTTGCCGAATGTCCGATGTTTGAGCTTCAGAACGGATGTATATGCTGCACGTTGCGCGATGAGTTCATACAGCAAATTGAAAAAATCTCTGAGATAGAGAGCGTCGAAGTTGTTTTTGTCGAGGCTTCAGGCATAAGTGATCCGGGAGCCGTCTCTGCCAGTTTCCTAGCTTACGAGCAGGACAATCCCGATACGAACGTTTACTTAACTTCTGTAGTTACTGTTGTTGATGCTGACAGAATCTACCGCGAGTTTTTAGAAGATTTGAAAAAACAAAAAGATGACAAAGAAACAGTTGATCAAAATAATTTGACTGCTGAGGAAATCTCAACCCTGATTGTGGATCAAATTGAATTCTGTAACTTCATCGTTTTGAATAAATGTGACCTTCTCACAGAAACGCAGCTAAAAGAAGTTGAAACAATCGTCCGTGAGTTCCAGACACGGGCACCGATTTACCGCAGCGTAAAGGGATCGATTGAGCTGTCGAAACTTATGACAAAAGAACCTTTCGACTTTGCACAGATCGATTCTTCATCTGCTATACAGAAAGCAGTAAACAGCATAAACGAGAAAAAGACAGGATGCACAGATGAATACGGAATTTCCTCGTTTGTATACGAGGAAAAACGTCCTTTCAACCGAGAGAAATTTGCTGATTTCGTGAACAACAGATACCCACGGGAACTGATCCGTGCAAAGGGTTACATTTGGTTTTCCGATGCGGATGCTGATATCCAGCTTTTCGAACAGGCAGGAAGGAATTCCTCTGTTATGGAAGTATCGTACTGGATTGACGCACTGGTTGAGGAGCAAAAGCAAGCCTATCTTGAAGAAAATCCTGAAGTAAAAGAAAACTGGGATGAGGAATTCGGAGACAGAGAAAATCAGATAGTATTTATCGGAAAGGGATATAACCAAGCGGAAATTAAAGCTGCGCTTGAAAGTTGCCTTGACGAGAAAGCGATAGCATAAAAAGTTTTGTTCCTGGGGCTGACTGCCATTGGCTCCGGGAACATTTGAATATGCACTTTATGCAGTTTACCAGTTCCGAACATCTTTATATAATAACTGCATGGCACAAAAAGATTTTTTACCAATTGGGAACGTCCGGCTTGACCAGCAGCTGCGGTTTACGGCCGAGATAGACAAAATGACATCAATACTGCGCCGCACAATGCTTATCGACGGCTCTCGGCGCGAAAACGACGCAGAACATTCCTGGCACATAGCCGTCATGGCTCTGATTTTCTCCGAATACACAGTGGAGAGTGTGGACGTGGCAAGAGCCGCAAAAATGTGCGTCGTCCACGATCTTGTTGAAATTTACGCAGGCGACACATTTGCTTACGACTTAAAAGCGAACGAGGGCAAAGAAGAACGAGAGGCAGCCGCAGCCGACAAGCTTTTCGCGCAGCTTCCGTCGGAGCAAGGCGCGGAACTACGTTCACTTTGGGAAGAGTTTGATGCGATGAACACGCCTGACTCAAAATACGCTGCATGCATGGACAGGCTTCAGCCGTTTCTGCACAATACGCTCACAGAAGGCCACACATGGCGCGAGAGTGGCACAAACCGCGCCGTCGTTGAAAAGAGGATGGCTGTCATCAAGGAGTTTATGCCGGAAGTGTACAAGTGGGTAACGGCGAATTTAGATGCGGCTATCGAAAAAGGCTGGCTTAAACGATGAAAAATACAGCTCTACCAGCTGCAAGCAGAACATTCCCCTTTCAACACACAAAAAGACAACTTCCTGCGTCAGGAAAAATTGCAACTCCCTGCGAAAAAACTATTCTGGTTTTTGTGCTGCTTATAGTGTTTGTCGTCTGCAACTTATTCACTGCATGCAAAACAAATAAGACAAAAAAAAGCATCCTGCAAGAATCTGACAATGTAACTACAGCCGCCACATCAGAGTTGGCGGAGGCAAAAGTTACAGAAGCAGCCTCAACAAACGGAATTGACGGTGCATCATTGCCGATTATTGCCGAATCAAGATCCTATGAGCAATCAATCACATCATCTCAGCAGAATGCAGATCAGTTACCATTATCCGAAAATGCCACTGTTTACCAGAAGATTGACGCACTTGGCTATCAATCAGAAGATATTTTAAAAATCAATTACCGCAAGAGTCCTAACGATGGGACTTCGTGGAAAAACAGAGAAATCAAATACGACAAAAACGACAGAACGCTTTCCAAAGAAAAGCTGATGTCAACGATTTGGGTACTGGACGAAAATATCGCACATTCTTATATCCTTGTTTTCTATTCTGATGATTATTTCATGATCGGCTCTTACCATACAGGACCATCCGCATTCGGAAAATACAAAATTGAAAACGGACTTCTAGTCCTTTATTCTTTCTGTTATGACCAAAACATCAGTTTTTATAAGAAACTTTTCAACGAAACTGATCTGATGCAAGAATCTGGGGATGCGAAACTAACCACAAAAAAAGAAAAAATCTATTGCAACCTGAGTTATAAAAGCACCAATTTCTTTTATGACAACGAACTTTTACTGGACGAAATAAGATTTTTCCCGGAAGGTTGCGAAAAAGAATCAGGTTCAAGTGCCATAATTGACGGAGTGAGCGTCGTCATCAAAAATGGCCGGAAAGTCCTGACCCAAAACACGAAATTCCGTAAAAATCCAAATAAAGATGCTGACACTCAAATATCTGAAATATATGAAGAAATGTTCTGGAAAGAACCGTACTGGGAGCAAACCGACTGTCTGATGAAGGGAACCGTAATTCCAGTATACGCAAGCACAGAGAAGTATGAAACTATCGACGGTGTGACATCCTGCTGGTATTACGTCTCCATGCCGACACTTTCCGAGTTCAATCAATACGGATGGATTTTCGGCGGATATTTTGAAGATTACGATGAAAGCAAAAAAGATGAATATGCTGAAATTCTTAGAAACGAATTTCGCTTACCATCAAAGCAAAACTCACCTATAAAAAAGCAAAAAATCGATTTGACAGATGTTTCGCAGTATGAAGTTCACGATTTAAATATGTTCTTGAGCTTTGATTATGACGGTTGGAATACTAAAGTATATGATTCTCCTGATTTGAAAAATGAGATTTATACTATCCAAAAAGGCGATGATATAAAAATCAAACGTATCATAAACATGCCTGAGAACGGGAAAAATTGCGTAGAAGCAGAAATTTCCAACGGAATTTACGGCTTTATAACGATTTCCCAAAATCCGTATAATAACGGACAATTTTTACACGAAGAAACTATTTCGGTTGACGGCAAAAACAAGAATATTTTGACTTTTTTGAGCAGCTTTTGCATATGCGAAGGAACTGAAATCAAACTCTTGCCGTCCGGCAGTTCAGATACGCTACACGAAATAACGCACAAAGAAGCCGGAAACTATTACAACGCAAACTCGATTACAGCCGACTATGAATGGGTAAAAATTTCGGTGGAAGAATGGATTGGTTGGGTTCCGGCATCGGCATTGAGCCGAGATATCGGAGGTCCGACAATCTACACGCCAGAAACAACTGTTCTCTGGGAATTAATCAACAGTCATCTGATTTAAGCGGATAACGCGTTACGACAGAGCAGCCGAAGTCCACCAGATAATCAACTAACCCCGCTATTATTCGCAAAACATTTTGCCCGAAACTGCGTGCTTCTCTTTTACTGCGGAATACCAGCAGAGGAGGAGCACCGTTTCAGCCCGCAACTGATGAAATTCTCGGTACGAATCAGCATCACAAAAAACTTATTTTCTCTTCCCTATTGTTATTTTTATACAAAATATATATACTATGCCCATAAAAACTGTATTTTTATGCAGTTTTTCTGCAAATTTATTTCAGGTCGATACTTTTTCAACCTGAAAAAGGGCTGAGTCAAGGCATTTAGCGTAGCGCGCTTTGACCGGACCTATTATACGAGGTATAGATATGAGCAAAGAAAAAGTAATTCTTGCGTATTCTGGCGGACTTGATACAACAGTTATCATTCCGTGGCTTAAAGAGAACTACGATTACGATGTAATCGCTGTTTGTATCGATGTAGGTCAAGGCGACGACTGGAAACTGATAAAAGACCGTGCCCTTAAGACAGGAGCTTCTGCCTGCTATGTAGTCGATGCACGCGAGGAATATATCACAGATTATATTTGGCCGGCTCTTAAAGCAAACTGCAAATACGAAGATCAGTATCTTTTGGGAACCTCTACGGCACGCCCACTTATCGGAAAAATCCTTGTTGAATATGCACGCCAGGAAAAAGCAGTCGCAATTTGTCACGGTGCGACAGGAAAGGGAAATGACCAGATTCGTTTCGAGCTTGCAATAAAAGCTTTTGCCCCAGATTTGAAAGTTATAGCTGCATGGCGCGACGACAAATGGAATATGGACAGCCGCGAGGCAGAGATTAAGTTCCTTGAGGATAGAGGTCTTGAAGTTCCGATGAAGAAAGATCAGTCATACTCACGCGATGAGAATATCTGGCATCTTTCACACGAAGGTCTTGAGCTTGAGAAGACAGAGAACGAGCCAAATTGGAAGCACATGCTCCAGAACACGACTGTTCCTGAAGAAGCACCTGAAAGCGGTGAATACGTAAAGATTGATTTTGAGAAGGGTGTTCCTGTAAGCGTCAACGACAAAAAACTCAGTGCGCTTGACCTTATGCTTGAACTTAACAAGATTGGTGGAAGAAACGGAGTCGGTCTTGTTGATATCTGCGAGAACCGCTGCGTAGGAATGAAGAGCCGCGGTGTTTACGAGACTCCCGGTGGAGCAATACTTTACGCTGCTCACGAAATGATTGATCATCTTTGTCTTGACAGGGATACATACCACTTTAAGCAGCAGGTAAGCTTGCGCATGAGCGAGCTTATTTACGATGGAAAGTGGTTCACGACACTGATGGATTCATGTATAGCGTTCATCGACAAGACGCAGGAAACATGCACAGGCTGGGTAAAACTCAAGCTGTACAAAGGTTCTATCCGCGGCGCAGGCTCATACTCAAAGTACAGTCTGTACAACGAGAATATCGCTTCTTTCACGACAGGAGACCTGTACAACCACAAGGACGCACAGGGCTTCATCACGCTGTTCGGATTACCACTCAAAGTCCGCGCCCTCATGGAGCAACAAGTCGGTGTCGGGCAGGCAGTAGTTGACTCAAAAAGTCTTAAAAAAAGACCAACCGAATAAAAGCGCAATATACAAGCACGCGAGACTCGCAGCGTGCGCCACCGACTTGTCCGGAGCGCCCCTGCGCGTAGGTGTGCGAAGCACTCGGTGAAGGGCAAGCTATTGTTGAGTCAAAAAACCTGAAAAAACGCCCGACTGAGTAAAAAGCGGAATATTATAAGCGTGCGAGTGGCGCAGCACGCGCCGGACGTTCGCTTCGCGAACTTACGAGTTTGCTGTGCAAACTCGCATAAATTCCCTGCAAGTTTGGCTGTGAGCTTGTGAACAGCCAAACTTGTCAGGTCGGCTACGCCGACCGTCGAGCGCCCCTGCGCGTAGGTGTGCGAAGCACTCGGTGAAGGGCAAGCTATTGTTGAGTAAAAGAACCTGAAAAAACGCCCGACTGAGTAATACCTTCGTGCATCGTCCAAGATGCACGAACTACCCTATTTTCTGTGGGAATCCATGCCCACAGAAAAAACTTGTCTGACACAGTGTACATCGGACATTCATATCACGAACTTTTCCACTCGCAACGTATTTTCAAAGCGAAGCCGCATTTCTTCAAAGTCGTCCTCGGTGATGCAGAAGCGAGCCATGTCTACGTGCCCTTGCGTAAACCGCACGCCTTCGGCTTCTAGTTTTTGCTGCTGGACGAGCGGTCCGCCGAACGCGAAACTGCCTGAACAAAAGCCTTTTGCGTTGACGACGCGGTGGCACGGAGTAAAACTGTTATCTGGATTTTTATGAAGTGTGTTCCCAACGTACCGGCGCAAGTTGCGGTTTCCGGCAAGGGCAGCGATTTGTGAATAAGACGCGACTTTTCCGCGCGGAATGCAGCGAACGGCGGCGTATATTCTTTCTGCAAGCGGAGAGCACATAAAAAAGCCTTTGGTATTGCTTTCACCAAAAACTATCTTTCACAGTGCTTTCGCCAACATCCCTACAAGCTCAGCTAGTTCCTCACTTCGTTCGTCAATGCTGGCTTGCAGGGGACCTTGTTGGCTACGCACCGTCAAAGCTATAAATGGCGCACAACGACAACCTATTGTTATGCTGCCCTATAAAAACCCTAAACTTAGATTCCAATGAAGTGCGTGTTGACCTTATCACGCACGTAGGCGATAAAATCATCGAGCTTCATAACCTGCTGGTCGCGACCATCGCGGAAGCGCACCGCAACAGTGCCGTCGGCTTTTTCTTTCTCTCCGACAACAAGGATATACGGAGTTTTGTGCTCCTTCGTAATCGTCTTGATTTTGGCGCGCATGTTGTCCGTAGAAAGATAGCTGTTCGAGCGGATATCGGCGGCAAGAAGCGCATCATTCACCTGGCGCGCGTAGTCGTCAAAATCGTTCGTAACAGGCACAACCGCAGCCTGCTCAAAAGCAAGCCATGTCGGGAACGCACCCGCAAAGTTTTCTATAAGAATACCAAGGAAGCGCTCGAAAGAACCAAGAACAGCGCGGTGAAGCATTACCGGGTGGTGTTTCTGGTTATCAGCACCGATGTACGTAGCGTCAAGGCGCTCGGCAGACGGCAGCTGATAGTCTACCTGAATCGTACCGCACTGCCATTCGCGTCCAAGACAGTCGTACAGCTTGAACTCAAGCTTTGGACCGTAGAATGCGCCTTCGCCCGGCTGAATCTCGTATTCAAGGCCAGCCTCGTGGCAAGCGTCAGAAAGCTGCTTTTCGGCACGCTCCCATGTAGCAAGGTCGCCAACATGGTCTTCCGGCATTGTAGAAAACTTAACGACAAGGCTATCAAAACCAAAGTCGTGGTAAACATTCTTCAAAAGCTTACAGAACTTTGCAACCTCGGAACCAAGCTGGTCTTCCGTACAGAAAATATGCGCGTCGTCCTGAACGAAACCGCGGATGCGCATTACACCGTGCAAAGTTCCGCTCGGCTCGTTGCGGACATCGTGACCGAACTCTGCAAGGCGAAGCGGCAAGTCTTTGTATGAGCGCTGGCGACTCTTGAAAATCTCTATTGCGCCGGGGCAGTTCATCGGCTTGATGGCGAACATGCGCTTCTCGCTTTCTGTGATGAACATAAGGCTCTGGTAATGCGCCCAGTGGCCGGATCGCTCCCAAAGAGTGCGCGGCATGATAGCAGGCGTGTTAACCTCAAGATATCCGTCGCGCTGAATCATCTTGCGCATATAGTCTTTCATTACCGTGTAAACTTTCCAGCCATTCGGATGCCAGAAAATCTGACCCGGATCTTCCGGATCAAGGTGGAACAAATCCAGTTCCTGTCCGAGCTTGCGGTGGTCGCGTTTTTCTGCTTCAGCGAGCATGGCAAGATGCTCTTTAAGGTCGTTCGGCTTCTCAAAGCAGAGCGCGTAAACGCGGGTAAGCATAGGGCGGTCGGAGTCACCGCGCCAGTATGCACCGGCAATTTTGTTGAGCTTAAAAGCCTGCGCGTTTATCTCTTTTGTGGACGCAACGTGTGGGCCGCGGCAAAGATCAAGATAGCCGTCCTGCTCGTATGTAGAAATCGTCTCGCCTTCTGGCAGATCGTTAATCAGCTCGATTTTGTAAGGCTCGTCGGCAAAAAGCTTAAGCGCCTCTTCTTTGGAAACTTCCTTGCGGATAAACTCGTGGTTTCCCGCGATGATTTTCCGCATTTCTTTCTCTACTTCTGTAAAATCGGTCTCGGTGAATTTGGTGTCTTTTGGGAATTCAAAATCATAGTAAAATCCGTTATCAATAGCAGGTCCGATAGCAATTTTCGTACCGGGAAAAAGCTTTCTGACAGCCTCTGCCATAACGTGCGCGCAGCTATGCCTGATAGTCTGCAACTTTTCATCAACAGCCATAATATTCTCCTTGAATGCCTTCGCGGCAGCGACACGCCAAGAACGGCGTGAATCGCAGTTTTGCCAAAGGCAAAATCTGCTGTGCAAAAAAGTACATGGAAGTATTTTTTTGCATGCCACCTAAAACCTATTTATACGGGCGGCTTTTAGCGACTGCGCCGCAAAAACCAGGCTTGACGGTCGGTTGCGCCGACCTAGCGAGTTTGCGAAGCAAACTCGTAAGCAACTTTATGTCGTATCGGGTTACGCGCTAACCGCGCTCCATACCGCTTGCGCGGTACGCTTCGCGCCCCTTCAATCCTTGCCGCATTTTTATGAAGAGAAGTATAGACTTATAAAGCTTTTTGTTCAATGGTATCTGTTGGTAGAGTATGTTCAGTTGACGCAATGTCATTAACTTATGAAATTGCATATTTCTGTAGGGTGCGTAGCCAACAGGTTCCCTGCATGCCACTATTGAAGCACGTAATGCTGAACTTAGGGAGCGACACTGCGTAACAGGGTGAAAACAGTCCAGTGGACTGTTTTCAGCGAGTCTCCCGGAGAGCTGCGCTCGTAGGGGGGCACTAATGCAGGGTGTTGGCGAAAGCACCGTAAGTGTATTTATGTGTTAAGTTAATGACATTGGTATATGCGAGTCTGTAGAAGCAAAAAATAAGCCTACCGTGCTGACAACCGAGTAAGCTAAAATTCGCTAAAAGGAGACAGCCGCTTGCACGGTACTTCCTTTTCTTACTAAACCACATTCAAACTAAAAGTCAAGCGTTCGTTTTTTTTCACAAATTTGCACATTTTAAGCTTACTTTAAGTCTGCTTTCAGATTCCTTTAAGTGTTGCCTGTTATCTTCTAACCATGATGATTGAAGCATACAAACGGATGGAAACACTTTGCATGATGACTCGCGAGCAGTTCGAGCTGCTTAAGGCGAGTTTTTCCGGGCACA
>JAIKVO010000003.1 GCA_024685655.1 Treponemataceae bacterium | reverse complement strand
CGGTTGAAATTCTCATATGATCGGTTGACAAATTCGGAAAGCGATGATATTATAACCGCACATTACGACGCAGGATAGAGCAGTTGGCAGCTCGTCGGGCTCATAACCCGGAGGTCGTAGGTTCAAGTCCTACTCCTGCTATAAAAAAAGTTTCCTTATTTTCGATAGGGAAACTTTTTTTTTTGCAAAGCGCCTGATTTTTTACATGATTTTTTGATATCTGTAAAAAGCACTTTTTGCTATTTTTGCGTTGATACTTGTTGTATGTTTGACAAGCTGTGGTGAAGATAAAGAGATTGGTTCTTATGACATTGAATCTATTACAAAAGATGGTGAGTCACTTAGTTATACATTCAAAGATAATAAAATATCAATGGGTGAAGACGGTGATGGAATGGTTTTCGTAAAGAAAAACTAATTGTTTTTTTATACGAAAGACCCTCTGCTTCATTGAAACAGAGGGTCTTTTTTTGTGCACTTCGGCAGCTTTTACACTCCGAATTGTGTGAGCTTACAATGTCTTAAGGTAATCCATAAAGTTCTGTTTATTTTCCAGAGCTGTTGTTGTTGGGCGGCCTAAATCTTCCCTAGCTCCTATTGAACACTTTACTTCTATTAAACTTAAACTGCCTCGTTTTTTTGCAGCTTCAAGTTCTGCGTCCAGTTTTTCAAAACTATCAACGCTTACTGCATACGGATATCCGCACGCTTTAGCGACGGCGACTAAATCTATGTTGCCGGCAACGGTAGGCATTCCTCCAACGGTTTCGTGCGCACCGTTGTTTATTACAACATGTATCATGTTTTTAGGTTTGTTCGCCCCTAAAACTGCCATAGAACCCATGTGCATAAGAACAGCACCATCGCCGTCAACGCACCACACCCGTGTTTCCGGCTTGTTTATGGCAACACCAAGTGCTATTGAAGAGCTGTGCCCCATAGAGCCAACCGTAAGAAAGTCGTATTTGTGGCTTTGTCCGTTGGCAACACGCGTTTCAAAAAGCTCCCGGCTGGCTTTTCCAGTTGTACTTACAATTGGGTCTTCTCCGCTTGCTTTTACGATGTGTTGAATTATCTCTTCGCGAATCATGGTGTTGTTGTTCTTGTAAACGACTTTTTCATCGTAAGAAAGAGCGCCCTTCCTAATAACAAACGCGACATCTTTACCAGACGCAAGGACTTTCTTGAAAGATTCCATAGCCGCGGAAACTTCTTCATCGGTAGTTTCCTTGCCTATTACGAATGTTTTAATATCCATGTCTTCCAAAAGTTTTACGGTAACTTCACCCTGATAGATGTGCTGCGGCTCGTCATGGATACCAGGTTCTCCGCGCCAGCCGACAACAAATACAACCGGAATTGCATAAACTTTGTCGTTCAAAAGTGATGCTACCGGGTTGATTATGTTGCCTTCTCCGGAGTTCTGCATATATACGACAGGTACTTTACCGGTTGCAAGATGATATCCTGCTGCTAAAGCCGTACAGTTTCCTTCGTTTGCAGCAATTATATGATGCTTTGGGTCTATGCCGTATGTGTTCATCAAATAATTACATAACGCTTTTAGCTGACTGTCCGGAACACCTGTATAAAAATCAGAGTTTATAATTTCAACTAGTTTTTCTACTTTCATGATAGCTCCTATAAAACGTGCGTTATTGATATTAGCACAAAAGAAAAAATGCCTTAAAGCTCATCGATAAGTGTAATTATCTGTTTTATAGGCATAAGCCGGTCATCAACTTCCTTTGCACGATGATACTTAAGAATATCTTTCGCTGTCTGCTGCATTGCCGGGAAAGCGCTTCTTGTAAGCTGGTTTGCGTATATAACGATGTTCACGCCATGCTGTGCAAGCTCTTCTTCTGTAATCGTATTAAAAGAAGACGGAACAACAACGATAGGTGTTTTTTTGTCTGATTCGCGGAATTTATCGCAGAACTCAAGAATTTCATCAGGTTCTTTTTTGCGGCTGTGAATCATAATACCATCTGCACCAGCTTTTACAAAAGCGAATGCTCTGTTAAGCGCATCATCCATTCCACGTTCCAGAATAAGGCTTTCGATACGAGCAATAATCATGAAATCATCTGTAAGCTGAGCCTGTTTTCCGGCAGTGATTTTTGCACTGAATTCTTCGATAGTTGCTTGTGTCTGCTGAACTTCTGTTCCAAAAAGACTGTTCTTTTTTAAGCCGGTTTTATCTTCTATAATAACAGCACTTACTCCCATTCTCTCCAGAGTGCGGACGTTATATACAAAATGCTCCGTAAGACCGCCTGTATCACCGTCAAGGATAATAGGCTTTGTTGTTACTTCCATAATATCGTCAATTGTACGGAGACGACTGCTCATATCTACAAGCTCAATATCCGGTTTGCCTTTTGCCGTACTGTCACAAAGAGAAGAAACCCACATTGCATCGAACTGGTCAAGTTTACCATTGTTTTCGACAACAGTTTTTTCAGCAATAAGTCCTGTAAGGCCACTGTGTGCTTCTATTGTTTTTACGACAGGACACATTTGAATAAGCTGGCGAAGCCTTTTTCGTCTGTATTCTGGCATGGCAAGCTTTTCTTTAAGCTGATCATCAATCTTTTTTACAGCTGGATTATATGTGTATTTAACTTCTATGAGTTTTCCACCATATTCAGAAAGCAAGTTCACGACATTTTCGCGTATCGCGCTTTCTGGGCCTTCTTTCCAGTTGTCACCATGAACAATATAATCTGGATGAAGTTTAGTTACGATATCATCGTACATTATGCTGTTCTGCACTATAACCTGATCAACTCCATCAAGGCTTTCATAAAGCTTAATGCGTTCTTCCAAACTTTTGGTAGGGAATTTGTTGTAACGAATCAATGCTTCATCAGAAAGCGCACCAATAATGACTTTTCCATATTTATGAGCTGCTTCAATTACATTAAGATGTCCATCATGGATAACATCTGTACAAAATACTGTGTAAACTGTCTTCATTTTAATTCCTTTGTACTTGGTTTTTCAAATCCGGCAGGTAAGCCTGACTTCGGAAAATGGGGTGTCTTTTGACAATCAATACCTCAATTGTATTTAACTGGAACAGAAACACCGTAAGTTTTAAGAGCTTCTTTGAATACAACAAAGAAATCTTTAATATCCGGGGCATCAATTGCACCGAGGGCGCATAATCGGAATGTGTTTGTCGTGCTGATTTTTCCGGGATAAATAGTAAATCCACGTTCATAGCAGTAATCATGGATTTTCTCAAAACTCCAGTTTGGATCATCTGGGTAAATTGCTGAAGAAACGAGGCCGGTTCTCCATTCGGGCTTTATAACTTGCTTGAAGCCTAATTCATCAAGGCCTTCGTTAATGGCATTGAAAACGCGAGTATGTCTTGCCCATTTTGCCTGCTCGCCTTCTTTCCAATATTCTTTAAGAGCCTGGATCGTGGCATAAATTGTCTGTACGGGCGGGGTAAAATGCATTTCGCCTGTTTTTTCAAAATACTCATATTGCAAATAAAGGTTGCAATAGTAGCTGCGCTTAGGGAATTGCTTTGACTGCTCTATTATTGCACGGTTACCGACAACGAAGGAAAGTCCGGTAAATGCCATAAGGCCTTTTTGTGCGCTCGCCATACAAAAATCGATATTGTCTTCTTCAATGTTTATTGGGCGCATAGCGTAAGTAGATGTAGTGTCTACTGTGAAAAATGCGCCGTATTTGTGTGCTAAAGCACCAATTTCGCGAATTGGATTAAGAATACCTGTGCCTGTTTCGTTGTGAGTTGTGTGAACAAGCCCAATGTCTGGATTGTTTTTCAGGGTTTCTTCTACTAAAGTCAAGTCTGGTCTTTGATCAACCGGGAACGTCAGATTAATATGCGGAAGTCCGTAATACTGACAGATTTCAACAGCCCTGGTGCTGTAGGCACCATTATTTACAACAAGAACTTTTTTGCCTTCTGGAAGCAAGCTGTTTATACATACATCAATATTAATTGTTCCACTTCCACAAAAAAGTACGCTCGTGTATTTGTTCAAATCTCCATGAACAATCTTTACAAGGTCTTCTCGTAACCCTTTCATTAGTGATGCAAACTCTTTTTCTCGCGGGCAAATATCGGGAACGACCTGTGAATACTTAACTGAATCGGTCGTTGTTGAAGGTCCCGGATTAAGAAGAATATTTCTTTTAATGGATTCCATGTTCATCTCCTGTTGTTCAACTTTTGCGATGTTTGTTTCATTCTATCATTTAAAATATCTTTTTGGAACAGGAAATAAGCAAAAAGAACAAAAAAAACGGAGAAAACTGTTTCAAAAAAACAAGTCTCCTCCGTTTTCTATAACTAATCAAGTTTTTTACGGAAAAACGTTCAGTTTGTTATCCATCGTTATTCTGTTGTAAAGAATTTTCGTTCTCTAAGATAGAATACAATACCCAAAGCAACCCAGATTACAAGCATTATGTAGCTTTCTTTTCCAAAGTGAACACCGGAAAGTCCTGGAATCGGGATAAGCTGAAGAACCATGAACGTCACAGAGAATATAACGCCTACTATAGCCATTATTTTAAGGAACATGGTTGCATCTTTTTCACGACGGGCAGTAACTAAAGTACTTGCACAGGTGAAGAAATATCCTATTGAAGCACCTATAGCACTCATGTCTACGAACCAGCCAAGGGCTTCTCGTCCAAGAATCGGTCCAGAAAGGGATACTACAACGCAGAAAATCATAGCGTTCTTTGGTGTTCCGTATTTTTTATCGACTTTACCGAACCATTTAGGCAGATAACCGTCGCGGCTCATAGAGTACATAAGACGCGAAGACGCGAGGTAGAAGCCCATGATACCAGAAAGAACAGCGCAGGAAACACCTACACCGATAAGCACTTTACCGAAAGTTCCCAAGAGTTCGTCAGCGGCAATGAGCAGAACCCACTCGCCCGCCATTACGCGGTCTGGCCAATTTTCAAGAGCAGCTGCGGCGACTGTGTTGTTTGAAATGTATACGAAGCATCCGAACAGGATTGCAATAATCATTATGAAACTTACTTTTTTGAACGAGAAGTTAAACTCTTCTGCGGCCTGCGGAATTGCATCGAAACCAACATAAGCCCAAGGGGCAATTGCAAAGGTTGCAAGAATAGCAGAAAGAATGCCAGCTGTTCCTGCGCGCGCGAATGGGTCTATTGTACTTGTGGTAGCTTTTGCCGCTATTGCCGCGCTCTTGTCAAAACCCCAAATAGGCTGCATGTTCACGCCTTTTGCCTTTGCGCTGAAAATACCGGCAAGGCAGAGTGTAAAGACGCAGATTACCAGAAGCGAGGAAAGAATTGTTTGAACGATGGCCGCTTTTTGAACACCGATAATATTCAAATATCCGAAAAGCAACAGGATAAACATAGCCAAAAGCATTTCACCCAGATAAATATCGAAACCAGCAATATTATAGTGGAATCCCCATTTAAGGATATCAGCTGAACCGTCAAGACCGTCAACAATCAAACCGATGGCCGTACTGTTCATAGGTACGTTCGTAAGGTATGCAACGACAAGGAACCAACCGCAGATAAACGCCATGTTTTTGCCGAAGCACATTTTCGTAAATGTGAACTCACCACCGGCTTTCGGATACTTAGGAACCATGTACGCATAAGAAAACGCTATGATAATCATAACGAGCGCGCCCATAGCCATTGCAATTGCTGTTCCTGCGACACCTGAGTTCGGCAGGAATTTTTTTCCTGGATTGATGAATGAACCCCAGCCTATGACACATCCAAAAGCAATTGCCCATACGTGCATAGGCGACAATTTCCTTTGCAGTTGATATTCTTCAACTGTTTCCGTTTGTTTGCTCACTTTCTTTTCCTCGCTTTAGTTTATATATAGCAGCTTTTAAAAGCTTTTATACATCATAAGTTTTATCTATGGCTTTAAGCTCTTTGAACGTATCAATTTCTACGATGTCCTCATCAAAACATTCCCGTACTTCTACGGAATAATGCTCTTTTTTGTACACAAGAGGAACTTGTTCCCAATAGCGTTCTTTTCCACCAGGTGACTGATAAACATCCGGAATATCTACGGAAAGCCTGTGACCATCGGCTTCGTTCCAATAGGAAATACCGACCATCTGCCATACGTTGCCACCCTGTCCACCGACTTTTTCTTCTGTAATAACCCCGTCTTTTACTTCGAAGCACCAGTCATCGGTACGTTCTTTCTTGATGGCAAGAAAATCGGATGTGTAGTGATATTTTTTGATTATTTTTGGATTAGAGATTAAAAGGTCAGCCTCAAAAACGTAAGTATTAGAAAGCATGTAGCGGGCAATCATAGATGAACTGATATTGTTTGCCTCGTTATAAACTGGGTTTTCTAAAAATTTTATCATAGGATATTTGTACAGAAGCTGATCGAACTGTTCTGCAAGATATCCGCGGACAATGAAAATTTCGTTAATTCCAGCCTCCAAGCAAGCGTCTATTAGATGATCAATGATGCGGACTCCGTGAACACGGACGAGCGGTTTTGGTGTGTTGAACGTAATAGGCACAAGTCTGGAGCCGAATCCTGCTGCAATAAAAACAGCACGTTTTGCACGATAAGGCTCCAAAGCATCTATTCCTTTATTAGTGATTGTTCCGTTACTCACTAAGTCCAAATCTGTTAATTCTTTTACTGTTCGGTTGATTGTACCGAGAGAATGTTTTGTAAGTTTTTCCAGATCGCGTTGAGTTAGGGCGGTTTTGCTTGTCGCCATCGTCTCAAGGATATCAAATTGTTTTCTTGTAAGTTCCATTTTTTATTCTAGGCTCACTTAGTGCTGTTTTGTCAAGAATAATTCTGATGTTTTGTACTCTTTTTTATCAGTTTGAACAAAATCAGTCTTATTTTCATATGATGATTAAAATAATTATTACTATAATATATATATAATTAGCAAATTTGTACAAGATAAATGGCTTTGTTCATTTATCCTGTATTGTTTTTTCAGCAAAAGAATTGTATACTAGTGCAGTTTTGTGTTTTTAAAGGTGGAGAAAAAAATTGCAAAACAAAAAAATAAAAAAAGGGAGCGGTAAATGACACGTTATATATTGAAAAGAATTGGTCTTGCTGTTTTAACGGTTTTCTTGATTTGTGTTATTACTTTCTTTTTGATGAACGCTATCCCAGGAGGTCCTTTCAACAAAGAAAAGGCACTGAGCGAAGCGACAATGGAAGCGTTGAACGCCCGTTATAATTTGGATAAGCCTTTGACGACACAGTTTTTCCTTTATATGAAAGGGCTTTTGAAAGGTGATTTTGGTGTTAGTCTTAAAAATGGACGCGAAATCAAAGATATTATCGGAGAGTCATTCCCGATTTCGTGCCGCCTTGGACTTACGGCTGTGTTTATCGCGCTGATTCTTGGCACCATTTTTGGCAGTTTTGCCGCCTTGATGCGCAATAAGCTGCCAGACCGCATAATTATCTTCTTTTCTACGCTGTTCACGGCTGTTCCAAGCTTTGTTCTAGCGACACTTCTTCTGCTTGTATTCAGTATAAAACTAGGCTGGGTTCCAGTTTGGAGCGCGACAGAAACGCACTACACGCTTCCTGTTATTGCTTTGTGCGCGTACCCAATGGCATATACAACGCGTCTTGCAAAAACGAGTATGCTCGATGCTCTCAGCCAGGATTACATCCGCACGGCAAAAGCAAAAGGTGTTATGAAGTGGAAGGTGATTTTCAAGCACGCGCTCAGAAACTCACTTCTTCCTGTTATAACGTACGCAGGCCCGGAAATTGCGTATATCATCACAGGTTCAATGGTTGTTGAGACTGTTTTTACGGTTGGCGGAATCGGTTCAAAGTTCGTAAGCGCAATCTCGAACAGAGACTACACAATGATTATGGCAACGACAATCTTCCTTGCAACACTCATGGTTATTGCGAACTTGCTATGTGACTTGATGTATAAACTTGTAGATCCGCGCATCAAGTACGAATAAAATACGAGTAGTCCAAAGGGTATATAAATGGAAAAATTTGATATAAACAGAACACCGAAAAAACGGGCATTGAGCCTTCAGCTTGATCTTTCAAAGTTTGAAAAAGCAACGGATGAAGAAAAGGCCCAGCAGGATGTGATGAGCGAAAGCACGACATTCTTTAAGGATGGAATGAGAAAGCTTTTCAAAAATCCGCTCGCTGTCGGAAGCCTTATAGTACTTGGATTAATAATTCTTCTTATAATTTTTGCGCCTCTTATTGTTCCGTACAAATACGAGGAAATCCTTTCAGTTGACGGCAGACGCGACAAAGGTGCGAAAAACCTTGCTCCGTTTGAGTACAGCGTCATGGAGCAGCAGTATATAGAAGAAGGAAACTTCCGTTTCCCTCACATATTCGGAACCGATGAACAGTGCCGCGACTATTTTATCCGCGTAATTTACGGAACGCGTGTTTCTCTTGTTGTAGGGTTTTTCGCAAGCCTTATCGTTCTTATGATAGGCATTATTTACGGAAGTATTTCCGGGTATGCTGGCGGCAGGGTTGACCTTATAATGATGCGAATAGTCGATATAATCTATTCGCTGCCGGATATGCTCGTTATAATCTTGCTTTCGGTTGTTTTGCAGAATGTTTTGAAGTTCAGTTCGGACTCCGTTTTTGCGACACTCGGCTCCAACATGATTTCGCTTTTCATAGTGTTCGGTCTTTTGTATTGGGTTGGTATGGCGCGCCTTATCCGTGCGCAGATTCTTTCCATAAAAGAAAACGAATACATCCTTGCGGCTCGCTCAATCGGTGCAAAGCCAGGTCATATCATCCGGCATCACATTCTTCCGAATTGTCTTTCTGTTATTATCATTTCGACGGCGCTCCAGATTCCATCGGCAATCTTTACAGAAAGCTATTTGAGTTTCGTAGGGCTTGGTGTTCAGGCTCCTATGCCTTCACTCGGCTCCCTTGCTAATGCAGCGCGCGGTGGACTTCAGAGTTATCCTTACAAGCTTGTTTTCCCAGCACTTATGATTTGTCTTATCGTTCTGAGTCTAAACCTTCTTGGTGACGGTCTCCGCGATGCATTTGACCCAAAACTTAAGAGGTAGTTTTATGAGCGAACATTTATTAAGCGTACAGAATTTACATACAGCATTCAAAACTGATTCAGGAGAAGTTTCCGCTGTAAACGGAATGTCGTTTGATCTGGACAGGGGCGAGATTCTTGGTATTGTTGGTGAGTCCGGTTCCGGAAAAAGTGTTTCCGCATACTCGATTATGCGCATTCTTGCGGATAACGGCTCAATTAAAAGCGGAAAAATCCTTTACAAAGGCGAAGATATAACAC
>JAIKVO010000282.1 GCA_024685655.1 Treponemataceae bacterium | reverse complement strand
GCTTACGACTGTTCCGCCATCAAGGAAGAACTGAAGAACGTTGCTCTTTGGAAGCGTAATAGCCGTTTTGTTCGAAGAATCTGCCGGATCGTATGTTACGCTTTCCTGAACGTCGCGTATCTTGAGAACTGTCTTTCCGCCGAGCGTTTTAAGACCTTTTGCGCGTAGGGATGCCATTATGCCCTTCATCTTGTCGAGGCCAGCTGAACCTGGGAAGTTCTTTGAAATCGATACGTCCTTGAAGTAGCCGTACTTTGTGTAAAGCTCTTCAAGCCGCTTAAGAAGCGATTTTCCCTTTGAACGCCAGTAAAGTGTCATCTCCGCGCACATAGCCGAGGCTGAAACGCCGTCTTTGTCGCGGACAGCTGTCTCTACGTTGTAGCCGTAGCTTTCCTCAAAACCGAACACGTAGTTGTTCTTGCCTGATTTTTCGAATGTCGCCATGTCGTTCGCAATCCACTTGAAACCTGTAAGACATTCGGAAAGCAATACGCCGTAATCTTTTGCGATGCTGTCTACCATCGGGCTTGTTACGATAGAGCGGATCATCGCTGGACCGGACGGCATCTTTCCAAGTTCTTTGCGTGAAAGAAGGATATAGTCCGTAAGAAGAACGCCCATCTGGTTGCCGGAAATAAGAACGTACTTTCCGTCTTTACCGGGAACGGCACTGCCGAAGCGGTCTGCGTCCGGGTCGGTTGCCATAACGACATCTGCTTTTTCCTTTTCTGCAAGCTCCACGGCCATTTTAAGTGCAGGGGCTTCTTCCGGATTCGGCTTTTCTACTGTGTGGAAAGTGCCGTCCGGCTCCCTCTGCTCTGGAACTGTAATAACTTTAAGACCAAGGTCAGAAAGAACTTTCTCAACATGCATAGCACCTGTTCCGTGGAGCGGCGTGTAAACAATCTTTACTTCCTTTGCTTTCTCTTTTATAAGCTCCGGGCGGAAAAGCTGCTCTTTTACCATTGCCCAATATTTTTCATCGATTTCTTTGTCTATAAGAACGAGTTTGCCTGCCTTTATGGCTTCGTCCTTGTTTATCGACTTAACTTCGGAAACAGAATTAACCTCGTTGATGATGCCTACGTCATGCGGCTCGATAACTTGCGCACCGTCGCTCCAGTATGCCTTGTAGCCGTTGTACTGCGGCGGGTTGTGCGATGCTGTTACAACAACACCTGTGTCGCAGCCGAGCGTACGGATGGCGAAAGAAAGCTCCGGCGTAGGACGAAGCCCCGTGAAAAGGTATGTCTTAAAGCCGTTCGCTGCGAAAATGAGCGCAGTTGCTTCTGCGAAAACGTCTGAATAGCGGCGAGAGTCATACGCTACAACCGCGGATAGCTTCCCGGCGGTGGCTTTATCTGGTAATGCTTTTATTATGTAGTTCGCCAATCCCTGTGTGGCGTTGTTTATTACGAATGTGTTCATGCGGTTTGTTCCGCCGCCGATAACACCGCGAAGTCCACCTGTTCCGAACTCCAAGTTGCGGTAGAATCTGTCTTCAAGTTCTGCCGCATTCTTTTCAGGTGACGCAATAAGTTCCTCAACTTCCTTGCGGAATCCTTCGTCTTTTTCTGCGGCGATGTATTCTTTCGCACGAGAGATAATTTCGTTCATATCCATATAGTCCTCCGTTTAAAGCCGTAGTAGCATCAGCAGTGCCAGTCCGGCGAAATATATACAGTGTTACACAGAAAACGCGGTTGTCGCTGTTCGCAATTAAACACGCGCTGTATACATTTTAATATACCAGTTAATATGCTATCCGTGAAGTAGTCAGCGGGGCTTTTGTTCGTTTTAGGCACCGAATATGGGATTTCCGGTATGCCATATCAAAGAATTTGCGTGTTAAAAAAAGTATGTTATGTTATAATAATTCCAGAGGTTTTAAAGAATGATGCAAATGCCAGAATTAAAATGCGAAATCTGATTAACTCTGACAAAAATAAAGTTGAAAAAGTATTCAGTACGTTGGTATAAATTCGGAGAAAAAAATGAACGCTTATCCTGAATGTTACGTAAATGAGATTGTAGAGACCCAAGGAAAACTTTTTGAGCTTGTTGCAGATTCTCCGTCAATAGATTTTGACGATTTCATAGAAAAATACATGGCAAGCAAAACTCGCGGTTATTTGGACAGGGCAGACGCTTACCTTAGCAATTTGAATGAAAAGGAATTGTTTGACTATTTTTGCAAGGTTGATGGATTTGTACCAAAACAAGGCAAGACGCTCTCTGGTTTTGCCCCCGACTGGATAGGTCAGTTTTATGCGCAAAGCCAATGGCAGGAAAATATTCCTAGTGCAACTTTTGTATGCCTAAAAAGGCAAGGAATATACCATGATTGAAAGCCAGATTATTGAGACGATTGAAAAGAAGCTTGAAGATATTGAACGCCGGGAGAATGTGCGCATTTTGTATGCGTGCGAAAGCGGAAGTAGGGCGTGGGGTTTTGCAAGTCCCGATTCTGATTATGACGTGCGGTTTGTTTATGTTCGTCCTATGGAAGATTATCTTCGGCTTGAAGACACGCGCGATGTGCTTGAAGTTGAGCTTAACGAGGTTTATGACATCAATGGATGGGATGTGTCAAAAATGCTCCAGCTTCTGACAAAATCGAATCCTACGATTTTTGAGTGGGCGGACTCTCCTGTTGTATATAAATCTACGAACGCCTGGTGTTACATCAAAAGCTGTATGCCGCAATTTTTCTGCGCGAAAAGGATGTTGCATTATTATGTATCAATAGCGCGGAAAAATATTCGGAGATATTTTGAAGGACCAGAAGTTTCTATGAAAAAATATCTCTATGTAATTCGCGGAATTCTGGCTTGTGAATGGATTATGAAAAAGAATTGTCCGCCTCCAACGGCTTTTTCGCATCTTGTTGAAGAAACTTTGCCGCAGGACCTGAACCCAGTTGTTCAAAAACTACTTGATGCAAAAATGAAGGCTGGCGAAAAAGAAAATGGACCGCACCTATTGGATTTGGACGCATTTATCGAACAGAAAATTGCAGAATCGCTTACGTTTTTCGAGCAAGGTGCAAAAGAAAAAGTTCCCAATTGGGAACTAGTGGATAAAATGTTCCTGAAAATACTGAGAAAGGAAGTGTAGGCTGTCTGTCGTGCTCAGCCTACAAGTCCAAGTACAAGGAAAAACTGTGCCGCAAGATATGTTGTCATAACGTATACGCGAGAAAACTTGAAATCATCCTTGAACATAGTGACTGAAAGCAGCGAGTCCGAAAGCAAGAAAAGCAAGTTTCCGCCAACAATAAACCATGTTGCGGGCGTGACGGTTACTAGACTTCCTGTGTCGAACAAAACTGTCAAAATCGATGATATACACGTAAAGTTGATAAGAAGCAGCATGAACGCATAGACGACGGCTGCGAATCCGCGTAGCCCTTTCGGTTTGTGGAGCATGTTGTAAATCATGAAAACAGCGAAACTATAGACAAGCACGATTATGACGACACACCATGGCGGAAGAAGCCAGAATTGCGAGCGCGGAATAAGTATGAGAAGATAGAACGCATGTCCGATGAAGAACGCAAAAACGCCGCGCAAAAAGTTTTTCTTAGAGACAGGGCGGAGCAGGAAATAGTCTCCCAAACATCCTGCTATAAGCGCGCACACAAGATAAAGCATATTCTTGCCGTCTTTTGCAAAAACAACGGCGAGAGCAAGGAGAGGCATCGCAAGCACTTTCGTCACTTTTGAAAGCTTGTTCGTAGGGAAAAAGCACGTTGCGATGTGGATGGCAGAAACAACAAAAAACGGTATGCATAGAATGTAAAATGACATCGCTCCTCCTTGGAAACCTATTGCCGCACAATGCTGTTGTGTGCGTTCTAAAGCCGTCAGTCGTACAAATGGCAGCGCACAAAATGTCCGTTGCCCATGTCTTTTGTTTCCGGTGCGACTTCCTTACAGATTTTCATGCATTTGCTGCATCTTGTGTGGAATTTGCACGCTACCGGCGGATTTGCCGGTGACGGAATATCGCCTTGCAAAATGATGCGGTCGCGTTTTATATCCGGGTCTGGCATTGGAATCGCGCTGAACAAAGCCTGTGTATACGGATGAAGCGGATTGTCAAAGATGTCGCTTGTGGAGCCTGTCTCGACAAGACCGCCAAGGTACATAACACCGACTGTATCTGAAATATGCTCAACAACAGAAAGGTCATGCGATATAAAGAGATACGTAAGTTTCCGCTTTTCCTGAAGCTCCCACAAAAGGTTGATGATCTGTGCCTGAATAGACACGTCAAGGGCCGAGACAGGCTCGTCACAGACAATAAACTCCGGGTTCAGCGCAAGAGCCCGCGCAATGCAGATTCTTTGCCGCTGTCCGCCGGAAAACTCATGCGGATAACGGTCTTTGTAATACTCCATAAGGCCGCAGTCTGCCATAATTTTTGAAAGATAGTCGTTGTATTCTTCCGGCGGCACAATGCCGTGTTCGCGCACAGCTTCCCCGATAATTTCGCCGACCGGCATGCGCGGAGAAAGCGAGGAATACGGATCCTGGAAGATTATCTGCATCTTTGTGCGTAAATTACGGAGCTCTTTTCTGTCTGCATCGTAAACTTCTTTGCCGTTAAAAAGAACGTCGCCGGAAGTTTTACCAATAAGACGGAGAATCGAGCGTCCTGTAGTGGATTTTCCGCAACCGGATTCTCCTACAAGTCCCATTGTTGTTCCCCGCTTAATTGAAAACGAAACGTCGTCAACTGCCTTTACTTGCCCGGTGACTCCTCCGAAAAATCCGCCTTTAATCGGAAAATATTTTTTAAGATGCGAAACCTCAAGTATGTTATCAGTTTTTTCATTTGCTGTGTTTGCCGCAGTTTTTGTAGAGGTTGCCATTTTCGCCCCCGCTGCATTCACAGAAACTGTTTCAGTCGCTTTTGTGCTCATTTTACCCCTCCTTCATCTGCATAGCGGTAGCAGCTTACAACGTGCGTGGGCGAAACATGGTACTCTTTTGGATAATCGCCCTCACATCCTTTTACGCACATCTCACATCTGTCTCTGAAATAGCAGTAGTTCGGCATTTCTATCGGGTTTGGAACGTTGCCCGGAATGCTGTAAAGCTTTTCTACGTGCTTGCCGACGACAGGCTTTGAGTTCATAAGCCCGATAGTGTAGGGATGTCGTGGATCTTTGAAAATCTCACGCGCAGTTCCTTTTTCTACGACGCGCCCGGCGTACATAACTACAACATAATCAGCCATTTCTGCAACAACTCCAAGGTCGTGCGTTATGAGCATAATGGAACTGTTTATCTTTTCTTTAAGACTGCGGAGCAAATCGAGTATCTGAGCCTGAATCGTAACGTCAAGGGCGGTCGTAGGCTCATCTGCAATAATAAGGCGAGGGTTGCACGCAAGAGCCATAGCTATCATTACGCGCTGACGCATACCGCCAGAAAGCTCGTGCGGGTACATTCTGTAAACGCCTTCTTTGTTTGCAATTCCGACTTTCTCGAACATCTCTAGCGTTCTGTTGCGGACATCTTCTTTTGAATAATCTGGATTATGAAGAATTATCACCTCATCAACCTGTTCGCCAATTCTAAGAACCGGATTGAGCGATGTCATAGGCTCCTGGAAAATCATTGACATATAGCTTCCGCGAAGATGCTGCATAACGGATGTCGGCGTATTAACGATGTTGTAAACTTTATCGCCAGTGTTGAAGCGGATTTCGCCCTCAACAGTCTGTCCTGTAGGACGCTGGACGAGCTGCATCAAAGAAAGGCTCGTAACTGATTTTCCGCAGCCTGACTCACCAACTATGCCGACTGTCTTTCCCTGAGGAACTTCGAACGAAACACCGTCCACAGCCTTTACAGTTCCAATATCAGTGAAAAAGTAAGTATGAACATCGTCGAATTCCACGCAGTTTTCGGGATTCTTCATTTCAGTGATATATTCATCTTCCGGTATAAATTTGCGGTTGCGCTTTTTTTCTATAGCAGCCGTTATTTTTCTGTTCTCTTTTGAAATCCGGTGGGATTCCTTTGCAGATATATAATTCTCATTCTTTTTATTAAGTGCCATATCAATCACCCTACCGTTTCATTTTAGGATCGAATGCGTCGCGCAATCCGTCACCAATAAAGTTAAAAGCCAGAACTGTAAGAAGAATCAAACAGCCTGCAGGAACCCATACGAACGGATAGTTTGCCATAATGTAAGGGTCTGTTACAGCGTTTATGATACTTCCCCAACTGGCGGAAGGATATTTTATACCAAGACCGAGGAAGCTCAGCGTTGATTCAACAAGGATAACAGCACCAATATCCATACTTGCATAAACAACAAGCTGAGGAACTACGTTCGGAATAAGATGCTTGAAAACGCGGCGCCGAACGCTTATGCCGGTCGCTTCTGCCGCTGTCATGAACTCTTGCTCGCGGAAAGAAAGAATCTGACCGCGCACGATACGCGCAATTCCAACCCAGCCTAAAAGTCCCAATACGCAACAAAGAGCGAACATACGCACACCGGAGCTTGCTTTTAAGTAGTCCATTATGGAGCCGAGTATAAGATAGAGCGGCAAAGACGGAATGCAGTAGATTATATCGACGACACGCATAAGGACTGTATCAACCCAACCGCCGAAATAGCCGGAGAAACCGCCGATAACAACGCCTATCATAAGCTCGATTATAACGACGATAAAGCCGATTGTAAGCGATACACGGCCGCCGAACATAAGGCGTGCGAGCAAGTCCATACCGTTGGAGTCTGTTCCTACAGGATGCTCTTTTGACGGAGATGCGTATGTGTCCATAACGCGTGTTTCCTGATATCTCTGAATGGTGTACTCACCGTTTTTATTAAAAATGAGATATGTGTCAGTAACGCCGTCTGCATCAGTGTAGTCAAAAGATTCCACATCGTTCGAAATCGCTACGGTTGCCTGCTCCTTAAAGTCCGGCGTTATGAAAAGCCCGCTTATTACGCAGTTAATCTTAAGATTTGAAACATAAGCGAAGTTTTTGCCGTCAGCAGTTTTTATCATGGCGGCGTTTTCACCTGATGCATCAATCATGTACGATACACCGTCAGCGGTAAAAGAATCATGCCCAAGACCGAGTGCCGTAAGGGCTTCTTTTTGGAAATCGTAAGAAAAACTTACGTCGTCTGTATATGCGGAGAAAGCATATTTACAGAAAAATGCAAGTTCCGTGAGTTTTCCGTCATCGGAACGGTAAACTATGTACATGTTTTCGGCAGGAGAATCCATCACGATGGAAGTACCGTCACGAGTTGTAAACTCCATCTGAACAGTTTTGCCAGTAAGTGCACGTATGAATTTTGACTGCAAATCTGACGGTACTTTTGCGCCTGGTTTTGGAACATACTCAAAATCGGTGATGTATGCGCATCCTGCGAAATCTTTTCTGAGTACGTCCGTCGTGTAGAAAACATCTGTCTCTGAATATGGTGTTACAACGCCGCCCAAAAAGGCGAACAAGAACATACAAACAAGGATTACAAGTCCAACAATTGCAAGTTTATTCCTGAAAAAACGCTTTGCTACAAGCATTCCAGGTGACAAGACCTTTACACGGGTCGCATCATCAAGTTTTTTTTCTTCGTTTATTTGATCTGACATAATACAATCCTTTAATGATTAATTGACGCGTACCCGCGGATCTATGACCGCGTACAGAATATCAGTGATAATGTTTCCGAGCAGTATGAGAATCGCGCTGAATACCATGTAGAACATTACGAACGGAATATCGCCCTGTCTTACTGCGATGTAAGATGTGTAACCAATTCCTGGAATTTGGAAAAGCGTTTCTGTAATCATTGCGCCGCTGAAAAGACCAGGCAGAGTGCCGCCAAGAAGCGTAACAATCGGGATAAGCGTATTTCTGAATGCGTGATGATGGATTACGCGGTTTTCTGGAACACCCTTGGCACGTGC
>JAIKVO010000275.1 GCA_024685655.1 Treponemataceae bacterium | reverse complement strand
TCGAAACCGGCGAAACCGGCGAAATCATCATCTTCCGGCTCAAAAAAGAATAAAGATTACAGGAGCCTTACAGGACGACAGAAAGCGGCTATATTTCTTGTGTCGCTCGGTTCTGAAATTTCATCCGAGGTTTTCAAGCATTTGAGGGAAGATGAGGTAGAAACTCTTACTTTCGAAATTGCTCGTCTTGATACTATTGATGCGGAGTTCAAAGAGCAGGTACTTCGCGAATTCCAGGATTTGATGAAGGCTCAGAACTTTATCACGTCTGGTGGTATCGATTTTGCTAGGGAATTGCTTGAAAAATCAGTTGGTAGCCAAAAAGCAATTGATATTATCAACAGACTCACAAGCTCCTTGCAAGTACGTCCTTTCGACTTTATCCGCCGTACAGACCCTGCCCACTTGTTGAACTTCATCCAACAGGAGCATCCGCAGACAATAGCTCTTATTCTTGCGTATTTGGAGCCTAACAAGGCATCTATCATATTGCAGAACCTTCCTGACGACATTCAGAGCGAAGTAGCGCGGCGTATTGCTACGATGGACCGAACGTCTCCTGATGTTCTTCGTGAAGTTGAGCGCGTTCTTGAAAAGAAGCTTTCAACGTTGTCGAGCGAAGACTACACGGCTGCTGGTGGTGTCGAGAGCATCGTTGAGATTCTTAACCTTGTTGACCGTTCGTCTGAAAAATCGATTATCGAGTCTTTGGAAGAAGAAGACCCCGATCTTGCCGAGGAAATCAAGAAGCGAATGTTCGTTTTCGAAGATATCGTTATGCTCGACGACCGTGCTATTCAGAAAGTTATGCGTGAGGTCGATACGCAGGAGCTTGCCAAGGCTCTTAAATCTGTTGATACCGAAGTTCAGGACAAGATATTCAGGAACATGTCTAAGCGTGCGGCTAACATGCTTAAGGAAGATATGGAGTTCATGGGTCCTGTACGCTTGAAGGACGTTGAGGAAGCACAGCAGAAAATCGTTTCTACTATCCGCCGTCTTGAGGATTCTGGTGAGATTGTTATCGCACGTTCTGGAGAGGACGAGCTTGTTGTATAAGGTTTAGTTATGGCGAAAAATGTATTCAGACCCGCAGAAATAAAAAAAATGGATGATAAGGTCATGCTGAAGCTGACCCGTAACTTTGCGCCTCCTGAGGAAGAGATTGATGAGGTTGATGAGCCTGTGTATACCGGACCTACTCCGGAGGAACTGCAGCAAGAAGTTGACAGAAAACGTAGCGAGATTGAGGCAGAACGGCAGAAAATCCTTGCGCAGGCAAGATCCGAAGCCGATGTGATAATAAAAAACGCCGAGAGTACGGCTTTTGAAGAAATTAAGAAAAAGACTGACCAGACGGCAGTTATGAAGCAGCAGGCGGAAGATGAAGCGGCAGCTATAATAAAGGATGCCGAGAATCGGTCGCTGGAGATTATTCAGGAAGCTGAGCAGCGGCGCGAGAAAACGCTTGGAGACGCATATAAAGAAGGGTACGACAAAGGAAACGAGGACGGTTATAAAGAAGGCCGCCAGGAAGCGAACCGCCTTATAGACAGGCTTCACGTAATAATCGACAAGACGCTCGACAGGCGGCAGGCAATCCTTGACGAGACTGAGCAGCAGATTGTTGAGCTTGTTCTTCTTATTTCACGCAAAGTCGTTAAAGTTATTTCCGAGAACCAGCGGAGCGTCGTCATGCAGAATGTTTTGCAGGCGTTGCGCCGCGTAAAGGGAAGGGGAGATGTTACTATCCGCGTCAACCTTGCTGATGTTGAGCTTACCGCTGAGCATACAAAAGATTTTATGCAGGCTGTTGAAAGCGTAAAGAACATCACTGTTGCCGAGGATTCTTCCGTTGAGCGTGGCGGCTGTATAATCGAGACTGATTTTGGAGCCATTGATGCCCGTATTTCCAGCCAGCTTAATGAATTGGAAACAAAGATACTTGAAATCTCTCCTATAAAGACAGTCGCAAAGAGCAGCACCTGACGTTGATTTTTGGGGGTGGGGTTCTATGGATACGATATTCGACAAATACATAAATGAAGTAAATGCAACCGAGACAATTCTGTTCACAGGTGAAGTTATCCGTGTAAACGGAATGCTCATAGAGAGCCGTGGACCTCAATCTATAGTAGGTGAGCTTTGCACGATACATATCCCATCAGAGAATGTTGACGTTTATGCGGAGGTCGTCGGATTGGACGGCACGACAGTAAAACTGATGGCTTACGGCGAGACGAAGGGAATTGAAGTCGGATGCAAAGTAACTGGTTCTGGTTCTCTTCTTCATGTTGGTGTTGGAAAGAACCTTCTTGGCCGTGTAATTGATGCAACTGGCAAGGCTTACGACAGAAAAGGCGATATAGTACCGGAAGCGTATTATCCAGCTGTTGCCTCTCCTCCTGATCCGCTTGATAGAAAGCCGATAACAGAGCGCATAATTACTGGTGTCCGCTCGATAGATTCTCTTTGTGCCGTTGGAAAGGGGCAGCGTCTCGGAATTTTCGCAGGTTCTGGTGTAGGAAAATCAACTCTTATGGGCATGATTGCCCGAAATACGAACGCAGACATAAACGTTATCGCGCTTATTGGCGAGCGTGGTAGGGAAGTTATTGATTTTATCCAAAAAGATTTAGGCGAGGAAGGTCTTAAACGCTCAGTCCTTGTTGTGGCAACATCTGACCAGTCGCCTTTATGCCGTCTTCGTGGAGCTTACGTTGCGACTGCTGTTGCGGAATATTTCCGTGATCAAGGAAAAGACGTAATGCTGATGTTTGACAACGTGACGCGCTTTGCCCGCGCTCAAAGAGAAATAGGGCTTGCGATAGGAGAACCTCCGGCGCAGCGCGGCTATACGCCGAGCGTCTTTGAGACAATGCCTAAGCTTTTGGAACGGAGCGGTACTTCTTCCAAAGGAACGATAACTGCATTTTACGCTGTGCTTGTTGACGGCGATGATATGGACGAACCGATTTCTGACACGGTTCGCGGTATTCTCGACGGCCATATTGTGCTTAACAGAAAGCTAGCGCAGGCGTATCACTATCCGGCGGTAGATGTGCTTGCTTCTATAAGCCGTCTTGCGAACAGGGTTGCTGGAGCAGAGACGAAACGAGCCGTAGCCGCAGTGCGCCGCCTTATGGCTGTGTATGCAGAAAACGAAGACATGATAACGGTCGGTGCGTATCAGAAGGGCTCTAATCCGGATGTTGACGCGGCGATAGATTCTCATAAAGCAATAGAAGCTTTCCTTATTCAGGACGAGTTCGAGAAAGCCCCTGTGCGCGAAACTTTGAAGGCTCTTGGCGCGCTTGCCGGTGTGGAAATCCCAGAGGCTGAGCTTGTTGCCGCAGAAGGAGCCGCTTCTGGTTCTGTGCGCGCTTCTGTAAGTGCGTCTGCGAGTGTGGATAGCGCGGATTCTGGCACGAATAGTGCCGAAGCCGGCATAGCTGGCGCAAGTTCTGCAGGCAGTGCAAACGGTGCTGGCGTGCGCGCTTCGACAGGAAACTCGGCTAACTAATGAAGCGCTTTGAGTTTTCTCTTCAAAAAGTCCTTGATTTACGCGAGTTCGAAGAAAAGCAGGCAAAAAACGAGCTTGGAAAAGCCATCGCTGAGTCTGACCGCATAAAGACGGAACTTGAATATGTCGCGCTTAAGCGAGTCGAGAATAACAAGGCTTGCGCGCTGACAGAAGACATGAACGAAATGATGGCGATAGAGCGTTTTATCGTCCGCCTTGACCTCCGCAAAGAAGAGCTTTTGGAAGAACTTGCGAAAGCGGAGCTTGTCATTGAGCAAAAGAGGCAGCTTTTTGCGGAAGCCATGAAAAACCGCAAGGTCGTAACGAAACTCAAAGAAAAAAAAGAAGCAGAGTACAAGGCGGACTCGCTTAAAGCGGAAGAGTCGGCGATCGATGATATTGTAGGCGCAAAGTATAATTAGGTTTTAGGTTTGGAGTTTTTTCATGGCAAATTCGTTAGGTGATATAATCCGTGATTTACGAAAATCGAAAAAAATAACGCAGGAAGAACTTGCGGACGGAATTTGTTCAAGCGTTTCTATTTCTCGCATAGAAAACGGAACCCAAATGCCGTCGGACTCAACTTTGGAAAAAATCCTTGCAAAACTCGGGGCAAGCACATATCAGATTTGCAATATCTATTATAAAAACGAGCGGCAGCAGAAGTTTGAGGAACTTTCAAAAGATGCAACAGATGCTTTGAACCGTGGCGATTTGGATTATGCTAAATCTGTTTTGGAAAAATTGCACGAATATGATTTGAGCGATGCATCAAGCAAGCAGATGGTAAGCTTTATAAACGGCGTGATAATGTACCTTGAAAAAAAAGACGGAGCGCGTGAATTGCTGGAAGAAGCTCTTTCCTGTACAAAGCCTGATTTTGATTTTACGAATTTTCATAATCTGCTTCTTTCGCTGACAGAAGCAAACATAATCGGTGTGATAGCCGCTGCTTATGTAGAAAACGGCGATGTTATGAAAGCAGTGATTATCTCAAAGGAACTCCTTGCGGCTTTAAAAAATCAAAAAAGCGAAGTGAAAGGTTACGGTGTAAGCCGAGTGGATGTTGCTATGAATCTTGCAACCTGTTTGTTAAAGGCAGGAAGTTGCGGAGAAGCTTTTGATGTTATTTCAGAAACAGAACGATGGGCAATTTCTAATTATGAGTTGACGCTTATGCCTGAATTGGAATATGTAAAAGCGACAGTTTTGCATCAATGCGGACGTAAGGAAGAAGCAAAAAAAATAATTGATGCGATTGTGCCATATATGAAACTTGTTGGTAAGGAAAAGATGGCAGAAAGAGCTGTTACATTCGCAAAGGAACATCTAATTTAACAAATCATGTAAATTCTTTTATACATCGTCTGTTATGGATTTTCTCACTGTTTGAAAGTACCTTTTAATTGTCCGGCACGGCAAGTCCGGTAATCTTTCAATCTGGGGGAAAACATGAAGAACTACCTTATCTATAAAAACAAAACTACATTTATTGGATGCATCATTTTTCAGACGTTGGAGATTCTTGTATCTGTCTGCGTCGCGCTTCTTTTAAATTGGATGATTGACGAGATTTCTCTAACGTTGGAAAGCCCTGATTCTGATTTCGGTACAGTCAGTCTCTTGAAAGATTTTATCGTATGTGCTGGTTATGCAGTTGTTCATGGAATTCTTTTGTTCATAAGCGGCAAATTGAAAGCAAAATGTGTAAAAAAAGCTTGCCTAAATTTACGTACTGATGTGATGTCGGGTCTCTTTTGTGAAACGTCGTTCAATTTTAACAAGAAAAATAGTTCGGAATATATTTCCTTGATGAATCAGAATATGAGTTTAGTTGAGGAAAACTATTTCAAAAACAAACTTTGCATTTACGAAAGTATAGTGAGCATTGTGTTTGCTGTTATCTTACTTGTTGTGATGAACCCTGTTATTGCTGCTGTTTCGCTCGTCCTTATGTCAATTCCGAGTTTGCTTCCGCGCTTGTTCAGCAAAAAACTTGCATCGTTACAATCCGATGTTGCGGTTCGTGGCGGAAAATACAATGGAATCCTGAATGATATATTCCGAGGTTTTTGTGCAATCAAGGATTATGGTATAGAAAACAAGATGAAGCCGAGGCATGAAGCACAGGCAGTAGCCCTTGAATCGAGTAAGGAGAAGTTTTCTACGAAGATGGCAACTGTTTATGCGGTTTCTGGTATGGCAGGAATTGCAGTTCAGTTCCTTGTAATTGCTTTTGCAGGAATCCTTGCTGTTCGAGGTTATCTTACAATTGGAAGCATAATTGCAGTAACTCAGCTTACCGGGCAAGTAATCAGCCCTGCGTTTCAGCTTTCTGCAAAAGTTGCGCAGCTTAAATCTGTAAAAGATATTCTGACGGAAATGAATGGAATCATAGAAAACACAAAGGCTTCAAATTGTCAACCTGATGATATGAAGCCGGCTTTGACTTTCGACAAAAACATTGAGCTTTGCAATGTGGATTATTCCTTTAATGAGAATAAAAAAGGCTTGGATGCGGTTTCTTTAAGGCTCGACAAAGGCAAGCATTATGTTGTTACGGGAAAAAGCGGATGCGGAAAATCGACATTGCTTAAAATTATCAGTGGATATTATACGCCGTCAGAAGGTACTCTTCTTGTAGATGGGGATTGTTGCAAGCATATTCAGTGCGCGACTGTTTCGCAGAATGTGGTTTTGTTTTCTGGAACGATAAGAGATAACATCACTTTATTTAATGATTTTTCTGAGGAAGAAGTGAGGGCTGCCGTAGAAAAAGCTGGACTTAAAGATTTTGTGGATGCATTGCCAAATGGGCTTGAAACTCAGGTTGAAGAAAATGGTTCTTCTTTTTCAGGTGGTGAACGGCAACGAATTTCCATCGCCCGTGCGCTGATTTACGACAGGCAGCTTCTTCTTTTTGATGAGGCGACTTCTGCGTTGGATTCTCAAACTGCCATGAATATAGAACAGACAATCAGAAATCTTTCTGGTAAAACTGTGGTTGCGGTTACGCATAGGACAGACTCGGTAACGCTTGGCCTTTACGATAGAGAAATCAAAATGGCAGCGGGAAAAGCGGAAGTTATGTCGGCTTAATTACACTTTCGCTGGAACAGGCGGATTG
>JAIKVO010000254.1 GCA_024685655.1 Treponemataceae bacterium | reverse complement strand
TTCAAAGAACCTTAGCAAAATGACTGGGCTTGCTACTAACAAAAGCGGCACAATCACAAAAGCCGATAAAATGGTCATGCATTATACGGTTGTAAAGGAATCGAAATAGGAAAGGATATTCGTAATTTGCGAAGAATTCAGCAACTTTTAGAGTGCTGCAAAGAACGTACTGTATACTAATGTATACAACTTGATACAAGAAAAAAGACTGTCTATGAAACAGAAGATAAATGCTCCGCCAAGACAGTCCTATTTCTAAACTGCATTTTAATAAGTATTTTGATTAATTGGATTGCTTAGAGTACATCAAGACCGCAAGAAGATAAAGCAGAATTTATAGCATCTTCTATTCCTGCTGTGTTTTCATCGAAGCTGACATGTACCTGAGCTTTTGAAGAATTTGCAACACAATCCGAAACTCCTGCGATAGCTTTTACAGCATCGTTGACTTTTGATTCTGTTGCCTCATCGTCAAGTCCTACAACATAGATTTTCTTATCCACGATAGAGACCCCCTACAAGATATCTGTAACGTTCCCCGATTTTTAAACTAGGATGATTCTAGCGAAAAATATGATTTTAATCAACCTGTCAGGATATCTCTTAAAGGGTATCTGAATTGGAGTTGGATGTCGTTTTTCCGAGTTGGCCGCAAGCTCCGCCAATCTTTCGTCCGCGTCGTGTTCTCTGTGTTACGTTCAAAGAAAGCCTTTTAAGTTCCTTGATGAAAGCATTGCATTCAGAGACGGAAGGTTCCTTATATTCCAGCCCCTCAACTGGGTTCCAAGGAATAAGGTTTATATGAACTGGCATGTGGCCAGCAAATGCTTTCATTGCAGCCGCGTCTTCTTTTCGTGTGTTCACCCCTGAAAGAAGGGCTGCTTCGAGCGTGCATCGTCTGCCAGTTTTCTCTATGTAGTAGCGTATTGCCTCGGAAAGCTCTGGTAATGGATTCGCTTTCGCAACGGGCATAAGTTTTTCCCTAAGTTCCTGAGTTGCCGTTGTAAGAGATACTGCAAGCCTTAGTTCTGGCCCGTTGTCAGCAAGGTCGTAAATGCCGCTAATAATCCCGGATGTAGAGAGGGTTATTCGCCTTACGGAGAGATTCCTTCCTTCTGGGTGTGACAAAATCTGTATAGCTTTTCGTATTTCTTTTAGGTTAAGCATAGGTTCGCCCATGCCCATAAAGACTATGTTATCAAGTTTTCCTGCAATTTTTTCAAGATGAAAAAATTCTTCTACAATCTCAGCGGCTGTAAGGTTGCGGGCGAATCCCAGTTTTCCTGTCTGGCAGAACGCGCATGCCATTGCACAACCTACCTGGCAAGAAACACAAGCAGTCTTTCTGTCGTCCTCGTCTGTCAGAAGCACGGTTTCTATGCAATATCCGTCTGTAAGTTTTATCTGTAGTTTTATTGTTCCGTCAGGGTCTTTTAACACTTGTGAAATTTCAGAGCAACGAAGAATGGCCTCATTGGACAGCTTTTCGCGTAATTGTTGCGGAACGTTCGACATATCAGAAAAAGACTCAACACCACTCGAAATCCACCGGAAAATCTGCTTTCCGCGGAATTTTTCTTTAATAGAGAACGTTTCGTTTATTTCGTCCGGGAGAAGTCCTGTTATTGCTAATGATGACATAAAACTACTGAGTAAGCCGTTCCAGAAGATCTGACACAGCCTGGCTCCGTATTCCGGTCTTCTGGAAATTCTGAAGAATCTCTATAGCCGTATTTTTCTGGTTCATTTTTATGTAGCAGTCTGCAAGATCGATGTATAGCCTGTAGTTTTTAGGATCAGCCTGAATGAGTCTTGTGAGACTGGCGACTGCTTCCTCATATTTTCCTTGTCCTTTGCTGATAAGCGCAAGACCAAGAACTGCATATAAATCGAATTCAATGTCGAGAGCTTTCTGATAATATCTTGTGGCTGTCTCGTAGTCGCCCATGTTTCGGTATGCATCACCAGATCTTGTAAGAATTACTTTGTTCTTAGGATCCATTTCAAGAATCTTGTTCCAGTATTCAACGGAGCGATACTGCTGGTTCATTCCTCTGTAGCAGTCCGCAAGACCGAAAAGTGCGTAGAAATTATTCGGATCCATTGAAAGGGCGCGCTCAAAGTAATAAACACCCTTGTCGAATGTCTTAAGCTTTCTATGGCAGTTTCCGATTGATGTAAGAACCCTGATATCTACGGCATTCTCGTTGAGATCGAGCATTTTTGACCAGTAGTGAAGGGCATCGCGGTATTCCTTGAAATCGTAGTGAAGATGTCCAAGTCCTATGAGCGCATATGCGTTGTTTTCTTCCATATCCAGTACGCGGAGATACAGCGTCTTGGATTTTTTGAAATCGCGTATTTTGCGATATGCGTCAGCGACACGAGTAAGAACAGTAATGTTCCTGTCATCATGTACTAGGTATTGTTCCCATATCTCTATTGCTTTATGATATTGGTTCAAAGCTTTATAGCAGTCGGCAAGGCCGAACAAAGCATAGTTGTTGCCAGGATGACATGAAAGACATTTTGAATAAAAGTCGATAGCCTCGTGGAAGTGATTCTGTTTTCTGGCAGAGTCTCCCAAACCGACGAGTGCGTAGTTGTTGTTTTCCTCCAACGCAAGTATCTCGTTGAATGCGGCTTCTGCCTCATGGATTTTATTCTCTTTAAGAAATGTGTATCCTTTCTTAGAAAGTTCCGAAATCTCATTAGTTTGAGAATCTGATTCGAGTTTTTCAGAAATACTTCCAATATCCTCGGCATCATTTTTTGGTAAAGCTGAAAACAAATCTTCCATTTTTTATTCCTCTTCCATGTATATTTTAGAAATAACCGCTGCTATTCTTTCGATTATGGCATCTGACTTTCGTTTGTTATGAGCCAGCCAGTAAAGTTTAAGGGCATCAAGATAATCCTCTTTCTCCTCACTTTTCTGAGCAACCCTAGTCAGTCCGTCGGAATATCCTGTGGTGATAAATAACCTTCTGGCAGAAAAAATATCACCATTGTTAAAAAGTGTATTTCCTTTACGGTTTAAGACTACTTTCTGTTCTGAAGTAAGACTTGAAACAGGAGAATCTGTTACTTTTATAAATCCATCTGTATGCGCATGATGGTCAAAAGCTTTTTTTAAATCTTCCTTCATATAGAAATACCTATACTATAAATGATACAGTTATTTTCTATTCTGTCAAGAATCGATTTCGTAAAAATCTACGATTGAACGACCATAAATACGATACTCTTTTTTCCTCAAATTTCCCAGTTTATCTGGCATTTCTTTCTCTGACGGCCTGTGGATCAGAACGATGCCATTTTCTTTCAATAAGCCATATTCTGATATGGATTCTATAAGGTCCTGATGAAACTTGTAAGGGAAAGGAGGATCGCAGAAAATTATATCATACTGTGATTTAGAACGCTTTATGAAAAGCTCTACCGGCATAAAATGGCATTCTATCTTTTTCTGCATAACTTTCTCTGTCATGCTTACGTTCTCAAGGACTGTTTTTATCTTTATCTTGTCTTTTTCACAAAGAACAACATTATCTGCCCCTCGTGAAACGGCTTCTATGGCGATTGTACCAGAACCGGAGAATAAATCAAGAAACGATTTCCCAGAAAGATCACCCAAAATCGCGAATATGGATTCTCTCATCCTGTCCATCGCGGGTCTTATAACACCGTCCGGACATTTCGTGAATCTTCCTTTAAGTTCTCCGCCTGTAATCCTCATAAAACCTCAATCAAAATATTGCGTTTATCTGAATAATAGTGAAAATATACTTGTTAGTCTATCTGTTTGTACGCTATTGCGCAACTGAAAGGATGTCGGTGAGAGCAATAGCGTCACAACAATATAGGCCTGTAAAAAATCAATTTGATATATTATATCCTCTTGAATTATTTTAACTTTTCAGCTAATATTAGTAACCCCTTGGGGCACGGACAAAAGGTGTTTCTGCTGAAATGGCTTGATTTTTTCTTGCTGTTTTTAAGGTAATAAACCTTGCAAAGTGCTTCCATAAGACCATAAGGAGTTAACATGAGAAATTATGAACTTATGACAATTTTCCCAATCGAGGAAGATTTGTCAAAACCTGCTCTGGAGGCAGTACGTTCAATTCTCGGCGAATTTGGAGCCACAATTGAGAATGAACAGCCGTTCGGAGATCGCGATTTGTGTTATGAAGTAAAGAAACGCAATAAGGGTCGTTTCGTTCTTTTTAACATCAAAGCCAATCCTGCAAAAATCATTGAAATGGACAAACGTTTCAAGCTTCAGGCAAATCTTCTGAAGTTTATGTTTGTTCGTGTAGACGAGTAGCATTGAGTTCTGGAGGCAGCTATGACAGACTTGAATCATGTAGTTTTAATCGGAAGACTTACTCACGATGCAGAAATTAAATACTTATCGAACGGTTCTCCGGTTGCGAATTTATCTATAGCTGTAAACAGAAATAAAAAAGAAGGCGATCAGTGGACTGAGCAAACAAGTTTCTTCAATATTCAACTTTGGGGAAATTCTGCTGAGAACCTTAAGCAGTACCTTGTCAAAGGCAAAATGATTGCTGTTGACGGGGAGTTGCGCCAGGACAGATGGGAAAAAGACGGACAGACTCAGAGCAAAGTTTATATCTATTCAAGATCTATTCAGCTGCTCGGTGGTAAAGAGGGCGGAAGCGGCAACAATGCCGGGGGGTACAACCCTGGAAACTACCAGTCATCAAACCGTGGTTCTTATCAGCCTAAAACAAGAGATATGGGCAATTCACAGCCTAATTATGATGAAGGTATGTCCTATGGCGGAGATTCCGGTTTTACGGAAGATATCCCATTTTAAGGAGACAATTAAATGTCAGATGAAATCGTAAAAGATATTGATACAACGCCGGACGTTCAGATGCAGGATGTGATCCGTGATGCAGATGAGCGTGCACCACGCGCGAAAGGAAAAACCTTTTTCCGAAAGAAGGTATGCCGTTTCTGCGCACAGAAGGCAAAGGTAGACTATAAGGATGCCGATGGTCTTCGCAGATTCACAACAGAGCGCGGAAAGATTCTTCCTCGCCGCATTACAGGCACATGCGCAAAACACCAGCGCAGGCTTGCTCTTGAAATCAAAAGAGCTCGCGCTATCTGTCTGCTTCCTTTCGTAGCTGACTAAGGTTTCGAAAGTTTCCATACTCCGGAAGCTTTTCTGAAAAGTATCAATCAATTAGTGCGTATAGATACGCAATTGGAGTTCGTAAATGAAAGTTATTCTTAACGCAGATATTAAGCACCTCGGTGAAGAAGGTGACGTAAAGCTTGTTGCTGCTGGTTATGCACGCAACTTCCTTTTCCCGCGAAATCTTGCTCTTCCATACAATGACACAACTGTGGCATATTTCGAGAGCAAGAAAGAAGAGATTGAGGCTAGAAAGGCTCAGAAACGCGCTGATTCAGCTTCTCTCAAAGAAAAGCTCGATGCTCTTACACTCGTTATCAAAATGCCTGCTGGAGCAAACGGAAAGCTTTATGGTGCCGTTACAAACCTGACCATTGCAGATGCTCTTGCAAAAGAGGGCTATGAAATTGAGCGCAAGCGCATTGAGATTCCTGGCTCAACTGTAAAGATGGTCGGCAAATTTGTCGCTCACGTTCGCCTTTATGAGGCTGCTGTTGCTGATGTTACAGTAAGCGTTGAAGCTCAGGAAGAGCAGAAAAAAGAAGCTCCTAAGGCTGACAAAAAAGAAGCTAAGGCAGAGAAAAAGGCTGAAGCACCAGTTGCTGAACCAGAAGCAACAACTGAAGCTGCTCCTGCTGCTGAGGAACCAAAGGCCGAGTAATGTCATTAAAGGATAAGGTTCCGCCTCATAATCTTGATGCTGAACAAGCTACATTAGGAGCCTTACTCCTTGACTGGGACGCAGTTGGCGTAGTTTTGCCATATCTGCGTCCCGATCGTTTCTATTCAATTCAAAATCAAAAAATATTTGAAGCAATTCTTTCCCTTTACAATAAAGGTACTAGGGGTGATTTGCTTACATTGCAAGATGAGCTCAGGTCATCAGGACAGCTTGATGCTGCAGGTGGTATAGCTTATCTTTCTTCGCTTACAGATACAGTTCCTACAAGTGCTAATGTTGAATACTACGCTAAGATTATCTTTGATGAGTTTATTCGGCGCGAACTGATAAAGGTTTCAGCTGATATAGTAAGCCAAGCTCATGATGAGACTTTGGACAGCCGTTCAGCACTTGAAGAAGCACAAAAAAGAATATTTGACCTTACGGATTCAAAGCAGACTCAAAGCATCAAAACGATGCAAGAAGAGATTCCAAAGGCAATCGATATAATTCAGCAGCTTTATCACGATAAAAAAGATCTTAACGGAATACCTTCCGGTCTTGTAGATTTGGACATGATGACGACAGGTTTCCATGGCGCGGAGCTGATTATTATCGGAGCACGCCCTTCTATCGGAAAAACCGCGCTTGCCCTTACTATGGCGGAATATTCTGCTGTAATAAAGAAAATACCGACGGCGTTCTTTTCTCTTGAAATGTCGGATATGCAGCTTATGATGCGTCTTCTTTCTATGGAAGCACGAATTCCTTCTGAACGTATTCGTACCGGCAAACTTAAAAATGACCAGTTTATGCGCTTGCAGAACGCCGCCGGAGCAATTTATGAGTCGCCTCTTTATATCGTAGATACTCCTAACATGAAGCTGCTCGACCTTCGCGCCATAGCAAGGCGTTTCAGGCTTCAGTATAATGTTCAGATTATATTTATAGACTATATCACGCTTATCCAGAGCGAAAACACACTTATTCCGCGCCATGAGCAGATTGCAGAGATTTCCCGCTCATTAAAGAGCCTTGCTCGCGAGCTTGAAATTCCAATAGTCGTATTGTC
>JAIKVO010000206.1 GCA_024685655.1 Treponemataceae bacterium | reverse complement strand
ATACATAACGACTCTTGGAAGGGGAGGCAGCGACCTTACAGCGACAATGCTAGGTGCGGCTCTTGGTGCGGACGAGATTCAGACATGGAAAGACGTTGACGGTATCCTTACGACAGACCCGCGTATCGTTAAAGAGGCTCGCTCTGTGCCTGAAGTAACGTATGAAGAAGCTTCTGAGCTTGCGTATTTTGGTGCGCAGGTTCTTCATCCGCGTTCAATGGTTCCGTGCCGCAAGACAGGAACGCCGGTTCGCGTTAAAAACTCATATAACATTCAGTCGCCGGGCTCCATTATTGTGGAAAAACATTCTTCCACACCGTCACCAGTACGCGCGATAACGGCTGTAAAGGGCGTTACGCTCATCGATATCGTTTCTACGCGTATGCTCGGCGCGGCCGGCTACTTGGCTCATATATTCAACCAGTTCCTTAAGTGGAATGTCAGCGTTGATGTTGTCGCTACAAGTGAAGTTTCTGTTTCTCTTACAGTCAAGACAAAGCAGAACCTTGACGGACTTATCGCCGATATAAGCCGGGTCGCTGAAGTAAAGGCAAAATCAGGCAAAGCGATTGTTACGATTATTTGCGACGTTGAGCATTCAAGCTCGATTCTTGCGGCTGGTTTTGCGGCTCTTGCAAAAGAAAACATAAATGTCCAGATGATAAGTCAGGGCGCGTCAAAAGTTAATTTCAGTATGATTTGTGACGAATCAGAAAGCAATAAAGTTGTTCAAGTTCTGCATCATGCTTTGTTCGGTGAAAAAGAAGGAGACGGATTAAAATGAAAATTGCAATTGTCGGTTTTGGTAAAATGGGGCACATGATACGTGGAATAGCTGAAAAACGCGGTAACCATGTTGTGCTTACGGCAGATCCGTATGCGGATGATGCGATTATAAAGACAGGTGATGCTGCTGTTGTCGCAGAAGCGATAAAAAAGGCTGATGTAGATGGTATCATCGAGTTCACGAATCCTGATGTTGTGCTCACGAACATAAAAGCATTCCTTCCGCTCGGAATTCCGCTTGTTGTTGGGACAACAGGATGGATGACACATTTGCCGGAAGTTAAGGAATGTGCTTCAAATTGCGGTGGCTCTTTGTTCTATGCGGCGAATTTCTCTGTTGGTGTTAATCTTTTCTACAAGATTGTTAAAGAAGCTGCTTCGCTCATATCCGATTATGACGAATACGACTGCGCTGTTTGGGAAGCTCACCACAATACGAAAGTTGACAGTCCTTCCGGTACCGCGCTCGAAATTGCACGCCGCATAATGGCAGAAATGCCTTCAAAAACAGAAGTTGTTTCCGGCAACTTTCAGGGCAAACCGGCAAAAAATCAGATTCAGGTTGCGTCAACACGCGTAGGCTGTGTTCCTGGAACTCATACGGTGTTCTTTGATTCAGCCGCAGACACGATAGAGCTTACTCATACGGCAAGAAGCCGCGAAGGTCTTGCTCTTGGTGCGGTACGTGCTTGTGAGTGGCTTTCTTCTGGCATTTACAGCGGAAAGCTTACTAAAGGTTCCGTTTACACGATGGACGACTTGTTAGGCGGTAAATAATGATGAATGCCTGTTCTCGTATAATACTTAAATCAAGGGAAGATGAAGAGATAAGACAAGGCTTTCCTTGGGTTTTTGACAATGAAATTGCCTATGTAAAGAACGGCACATCCACGGAGCAGTATGCGGAATGTACTGTACCAGATGGTGATATTGTTGAAGTTCTTTCTAAGTCCGGGCAGTATTTGGGAACAGGTATAATAAATAAGAAGTCAAAAATTGTCGTACGAATTATTTCACGAGTGAGAGGCGAAGTTTTTGACGAGGCATTTTTTAGGAAACGCATAGAGGATGCTCTTGCTATACGGTTTGCTTATTATGGCAAGCACGATTCGTACAGGCTTGTGTTCGATGAGGCTGATTTTTTGCCTGGCCTTACAGTTGAGCGGTACTGCGATGTAGACGGCAGAGTTTTCCTTGTCGTTCAGTTTCTTGCGCTTTGTACAGAAGTCTTTAGAGAACCGATTTTAAAAGTCCTTACAGAAATTTGCCATCCTTTCGCCATTTATGAGCGGAGCGATGCTTCTGTGCGCGAAAAAGAAGGGTTGGAAGAAAAATCCGGCTGGATAGGCGCGGAGCACGACCCTGTAATCCGCATAAAAGAAAACGGTATTATTCTTCAAGTTGATTTGGAGAAAGGGCAGAAAACCGGATATTTCCTTGACCAGAAGTTTAACCGCCGCTGTGCCGCGATGTTCGCGAAAGGAAAGCGTGTCCTTGACACATTCACTCATACGGGCGCATTCGCTTTGAATTGTGCGGCAGCCGGAGCGTCCGAAGTTACGGCAGTCGATATTTCAGAAGAAGCAGTTGCCAACGTCAATGCGAACATCGCTTTGAACGGTATGGAAAAAAAGGTAACAGCAGTTTGTGCCGACGTTTTCGATGTTCTTCGTAAGTATGAGGCGGAAAAACGCACTTTTGACATGATTATCCTTGATCCGCCTGCATTCACTAAGAGCGCGAAGCAAGTTCAAAAAGCTTACGGCGGTTACAAGGAGATAAACCTCCGCGCCATGAAGCTGCTTGAAAAAGGCGGCATTCTTATAACTTGTTCCTGCTCACACTTTTTCGATTACAACACTTTTTACAACATGATTCAGAACGCGGCGAACGATGCGCACAGAACGGTGCAGATTCTTGAAAAACGTGGGGCAGGGCCGGATCATCCTGTTCTTGCAGGGTATCCAAAGTCGGAGTATCTGAAATGTGCGGTTCTAAGGGTACTGTAGCGGCTAACGGGAGTGAGTCGCGTTTCGGCTCGACCGGTGAAGAAAAATCGAGTTTCGGCGCGGGTGCTGCGCAGACTGGCTCAAATTCTGCCGCTTACAATTCTGTCATTGTGCTTGGACCTACTGCTGTCGGGAAAACGGCTCTTGCCGTGCGTCTGGCAGACGCGCTTAACGGCGAAATAATCTCCGCTGACTCACGTCAGGTTTATACAGGTCTCGACATCGGAAGCGGCAAGGATATTTGCGAGTATACGCTTCATGACCCGGAGCGCACAATCCCGTATCACTTAATAGATGTAGTCTCACTGCCAGACGAATATTCCGTTTTCAATTACCAAAAAGGATTCTATCAAGTTTTCCCGGAGATTCTTTCGCGCGGAAAGCTTCCTGTCGTTTGCGGAGGAACAGGCATGTATCTGGACGCGATTGTGCGCGGCTACAGTTTTGTGGACGTGCCGTGCAATGCAAAACTTAGGACGAGCCTTGTCGGAAAAAGTGACGCGGAGCTTGCGGAAATGCTTATAAAACTTAAAAATGGCAAAGTTCATAACACTACGGATTTGTTGGAGCGTCACAGGCTGCTCCGCGCCATTGAGATTGAAGTTTTTATGCAAGAACACGGCGAAGTTTCGGGAGCCGACGCATCAGAAAGCACGGGCAGCAACACTGGCGAGCAAACATCCGCTTCTGTGTCCAGTGCTGACAGAAGCACAGATTCTTTCCCGGCTCGCCCGGACATACGCCCTTTCATTATCGGGACGACGTTTCCGCGCGACATGCTGAGAGCTGGTATAAACAGGCGCATGACAGCCCGCTTTAAGGACGGCATGATTGCCGAAGTTGAGCGGATTCACAGCGGCGGAATAGAATGGGAACGCTTGGAACGGCTTGGACTTGAATATAAGCTTATAGCGTGGTATTTGCAGGGAAAAATCGGCTCGGAAGAAGAGCTGTACGAAAAACTCCGTATTTCAATAGGGCAGTTCGCAAAAAGGCAGGAAACGTGGTTCCGCCGCATGGAAAAGACAGGTGTCAAAATAAACTGGCTGCCATGCTCTGGAAGCGACTACGACGTATCAATCGAAGGCCGTTTTGAGATGAGCATGAAAATGCTTCGTGAGGCAGGTTTCCGTAGCTCATCTTCAATTGCCTCTTAATACTTTCCGTAGTTTGCTATCGCTTCATCAACTGTCATCTTATCTGTAAGAATCCTATAAGCTGCCACTCTTAACTGAACGTAAGTATTATCAAGAATACCAACCTCAAGCTGATAAAGATGCTCTGTGTTTCCCAATGGTGCGTATACATCATCAAAAGAGTATACTGTAGAGCATGTTATAAGGCGCTTAATCATAGCAAGATTATTAAGCTCTTCTGTCCTTAAAAGAAACCTCATAAACTCATTTGTCATTTCAAGATTCTTGCTGCTTTTGTTTACGGAAAATTCTACAGAAGGAACTTCAAGAACAGCACCTCCTTTCTCCATAACCGGCACAGAATGGAAGCTGTATTTAAAAGGATTGGTTGAAAAGTTTGCTGACAATGATTCACGTTTTTTGGTACCTGACGCTACATCAGCTGAGGCAAGCATCATAGGAACATCACCTTCAAAAAAGCGCATGATTACAGCTTCATAATTGTCTTTAAGCTTACGGCATTCGTCCATATCAAGAAAGCCATAATTCTTAAAGCTTTCAACCCATTCTAGAGTCGATCTCATATATTCGCCGGCTGACGGTTCTAGTTTATTTAATTTAGAAATTGCCTCGGCGTTATTCATAACTTCTTTTGTAAAATACGGATAAATCAAAGAAGCCATAATTGAACTGTCATATCTGTCTGAAAGGATAGGGCTCTTATAACCAGCATCCTTAAATTTCTGGCACGCTTCAACTAATTGAGACCAGTTTTGCGGAATCTCGATTTTTTCCTTTTTGAACAAGTCTTCATTTACAAGCATACCGTTGGCAGCGCATAAAACAGGCACCATTGGAAGCGAACCGTTATCCATATAGAACAAAAGCTTTTGGTTTACCGCAGAGAGCTCAATTCCGGTGGCATTTGCATCTGCAAGGTTTTCTGCATTATCAAGAAGCGGATTATAATTTGTTTTATCAAGCATCCAAGGGAATGTCATGAAAATATCAGGTACATCTTCGCCAGCAAGGACTGTAGAAATCGTTACTTTATAATTATCAAGATAAGTATAAGAAAGCTCTACATTTGGATAAAACTCATTAAAGCGGTCGAACTCAGCTTCAAGTGCCTCAAAGTTCTGGTAGCGTCCTGCAATTTCAATTTTGCATTTAGTCTGAGTGTCAAGACGCGGAACAAATGATTTTTCTTCAGTTTTCTTTTTGCAGCCGCCCAAACCGAAGATACTTAAAATCAATAAAAATCCAAGGCTAACCTTTAGTAGTTTGTTATACATAATCATCCCTCTTTGTAAAATCTGGCTTTGTTTGACGTATCTTTTTAAGTTCCTTAATTACATTGTTGATATCAATCGGTTTTGCAATATGACCGTTCATTCCGGCTTCAAAACATTCTGCTACATTTTCTGAAAAGGCATCCGCTGTCATTGCGATAATAGGGATTCCGGCCGCATAAGGATTTTCAAGCTTGCGGATTTCGCGGGTCGCTTCAAGTCCGTTCATTACAGGCATCTGAATATCCATGAATACAGCATCATAATCTGTCGGCTGAATCGATTTTAGCATTTCTACAGCAACTTTTCCGTTTTCTGCTCTTTTGCTCTTTATTCCGTACATATCGAGCAGTGTAGAGATAACTTCCCAGTTTACATCCATATCCTCAGCAACAAGAACTTTCATGTTCTGAATATCAGAATTGTTTTCTTCCTGAGATGCAATATTTTCTTCAAGCCCAAGCACTTCACTAATCGTTTTGAACAGAGATGAACGGAAAAGTGGCTTGGAGATGAAGCCGTCTATACCGGCATGTTTTGCATCCTCTTCAATTTGAGTCCAGTCATATGCAGAAACAAGCAGAATGGAAATATCGTTTCCAGCAATTTCACGAATCTTTTTTGTAAGCTCAACTCCATCAATGCCGGGCATTTTCCAGTCAAGAATAATAATATTGTAAGGTTTTCCTGCCTCTTTTTTTCCAAGAAGTTTTGTAAGAGCTGTTTCACCTGATTTTGCGGTTTCAGGGTTAGTTCCAAGAGCAGTAAGAGTGTCGCAGGCTGTTTCCAAAAGCACTTCATCATCATCAATTACAAGCACTTCAAGCGGAGGAAGCTTTTGCTCTGTTTCATCTTTTGAAGAAACTTCTATATCCAAAGTGACAGTAAAGGTAGTGCCTTCTCCTTCAACGCTTTCACAGTCAATCTGGCCACCCATAATATCAACCATCTTTTTTGTGATGGCAAGACCAAGCCCTGTTCCTTGGATTGAATTGATGCGGCTGTCTGTCTGGCGTATAAAGGGTTCGTACATAACTTCCATAAAGCTCTTTGGCATACCGATTCCAGTATCTGCAACCTTGTATTCAAGCTTTATGAAGCCTTCTTTTTCACTCGGTAATTCAATTAAATCTACGTAAACCTGTTTGTTAGCCGGGGTATATTTTAACGCATTAGAAAGAATGTTTATAAATATCTGATTAATGCGAAGCTGGTCAGCGTAAAGATATTCGTATTTAATATTCCTGCTTCTGAATCTGAAATCAATATTTTTTTGACGAACCATAGGCTGCGAAATATTAACGAGATTTTCAGCAGAATCAACGATAGAGAAGGTGACTGGAGAAAGAGTTATGTTTCCTCGTTCAACTTTAGAAATATCAAGGATATCATTGATAAGCGTAAGAAGATGATTGCTTGCAAGCTGAATTTTTCTTAGATTATCTGAAACAGACTCTGAATCTTTTACATTCTTTTCCGCAATCGTTGTAAGACCAATAATTGTATTCATCGGAGTTCTGATATCGTGAGACATTGTTGAAAGAAAGTCAGTTTTAGCCTTGTTTGCATTATCAGCTTCTTCTGCAGCAACTGCAAGTTTTCTGTTGAATCTCATAATAACCAGAATGTCAAAGACAAGAAGAATTATAAGACACGCAGAAACAACAATAACTAAAGGCCAGTCAATATTGTTTTTGGTAATATCTGTCATTGGGATATATGTCAGAAGCGTCCAGTCAAAGGAAGTATTCACAGGTACATGAACTATAAGACTGCTTTCTGCTTTTGAGTTTTGCATTGTAAGCAAACCAGTTTCATGAATCTCTGACTCAAGTTTTTCTAAGTCATCTTTGTTAATTTGATTATAAGATTTATAAAACTCAAAGAAATTAGAGTTCTTAAACGACTTTCCTTTGATTATGTAATTTCCTTCCCTGTCAATAATAGAAATTTGAGCGTCGCTGTATTTTTCTGAAGGAAACACCCATTTGCTCGAAAGAACTTCTACAGGAATAACACGCATAAGAATTGCTTTTTCAGCCTTTTCTGATTGTACAGGCTTGTCCGGTTCGTTGTTTCTAAGTTCCAGCAAATCGCAGAAAGCTATTGACTGAACTCCGTTCATAGGATTTGTATAAGAGCGGGTAACGCGAACCTGATCTTGCTGACCAAGCAATTCATTCAGAGAAGAAAAAATATCTATTTCCTTATAGGAAACAGTAAACTCTTCGGGATTATCAATTTTTGGTCTATTGGAAAAGCCGGTAAGTGAATCGATTCTGATAATATGAGCAGAAATATTTGGGAAGACGCTGGGCAACATTTAAGTAATCCATCGCTTCTGTCATATTCATTTTACGGCTGTTAATGCAGGCAGCCCAAGAATCACAAAGACGCTGTTCACCTTCAAGATAATTTGTAGTAACCTGTTCCATACCAATGGACATGGTCATAAAGTTTTCTGTGTTATACGCCTTCATTGAAGCACTTTGGCCTCTGGCATAGAGCACAACAAAGAAAATTGAAAAGATTACGATGAGAAAGTTTGTGATGATTATCAGAGTCTTTTTCACATGGATTATTATATACCGATTTGTAGGAGTTTGCGACATTTTTTTGTTGGTTCGTACCCAAGGGGCGACGGCGAGCCGAAAGTTGCATACTCGCTGTCGCTGGCATTTATGTAAGTTAAGAGTTCGACATAATCTTTTCAAGCGGGAAATTAGATGGTACTATTTCAATTGATGAGTGGGGAAAATTGATAACCTATGAAGGATACGCTTCAAAAATACTTCCAGAAAAAATCGATTTACACACCAAAAGACTGTGACGAAGTACGCGACCGGTTGCAAAAACTTTCTGGCGTTTGTTCCGCGCCGCAAGTCGCCGTCGTCATTCCTGTGAAAAACGAATATCCTGGAATAAAAGAGACTCTCTCTTCACTTTCGGAGGCGGCCATGCGTGCGTCGCTTTCTGTTTCAGCTGAAAGAGTTTCTCTTTCCGCGTCAGCTGGGCGAGAGCCCCCCGGACATGGGTTGCGTTTCACACCTTCGCACAAAATGCTTCATGTCGTTTGTGTCGTGAACTGCCACGAAACAGACAGCGCGGAAATAAAACAGAACAACGCGGAGATGCTTTCGTTTTTGAATGAATGTGCGGAAGCCTGCCAACAAGAAGCTTCTCATAAAGGAACTTGTTTACAAAATAAGGGTGCAGAAACGCTTCCGCCTTGTGATATCTCAGCTGGTCTTGTTTTTTCCGCTATTGACTTTTCAAGTGAAGGTCATTATTTACCTGAAAAAGACGGTGTTGGTTATGCGCGGAAAGCCGGAATGGACTATGCTCTTGCTTGCGGCGCGGACATTATTGCGTGTATGGACGCTGACACTCTGGTGGCGGAAAATTACGCAGAAGAACTTGTAAACTTTTCACACAATCATGGAAAACGGAAATATGCGCTTATCCCATTCCGCCACCAAAAAGCCGCGTCTGAAAAGCTTCAGAAAGCAATTAACGCTTACGAAAACTATATGATGATACATGCACAGAAACTCCGGGAAACAGGAACACCGTACTGGGCTCCTGTACTTGGACCTTCAATTGTGTGTACGGCTGAAGGGTATGTTGCTTGTGGCGGAATGAACCGACGCCTAAGTGGCGAGGATTTTTATTTTTTACAGTCGCTTATAAAACTGGAAATAATGGAGAATCGCGTCTCTAAAGCCGGAATTCGCGTCCAAGCAGACGGAACTCGTGCGCGAGCAGATGAAACTCTCACCCAAGAAAACGGAACTTTCGCCCATGCAGCCGAAAATCGCGCGTTGATAGACGAAACTCGCACACACAGTCTTTGTTACACGCCTCACTTCCTCAACACGGAAGTGTACCCATCTGCCCGCGTATCGGACAGAGTTCTTTTTGGAACTGGACCGAAAATGAAGGAATTAATTGGAATGAATTCCATAGAATGTCCGGTTTTTCCTGACAGTTGTTATGAAGCGATTCGTGAATTCATAGAAAAAAAAGAATCCTGCCGGAATGAACTGGCAGGATTTATAAATCAAGAAAACTTTTTGTCTGTTTGGGAGCAAATCTGTGCGAATAACCCATATGATTCAATTAAAAAAGAAGCTTCATTTCATGTATGGTTCGACGGGCTAAGAATAATCCGTGCAATACACTATCTTGAATCAATTTTTACAAAATACACACCACAAATAAGTTAATAACTGTAATGCAATGCGTAGTATGTTTATGCGTTTACAGCGAGTCTTTCGGCAGATTCCATCTTGCAGATATATCCGGTTCTAAGACATGTGTCGAATAATTCCTGGCTCATAAAATCAGTCGTAATATCATCGTAGCCATCCATGTCTCTGACAATCTTAACAATAAAACCGTCATCGAGCTTTTTTACAATCTGCATATAATCTTTAGTTTCTCCATATCCTTTCAGTGCATAGCATTCCATAAATATGAACCTCCTTTCTGTTGGATTTTGGATAATCATCGAGTTTTTTTATCAATACGATAAAATAATCTCACAAATATTTTCGGACTATTTGATTTTCGGTTTAGCATTTTTTTGTCCGCGTCGAATTCTTTGAAACAGCTTAACTTTTTATACTGTTTTCCGATATTCAAAGCAGGGGAGACAGAGGCTTCTTAAAAAAAATAGGAGCGTATGAATATATGAACAGTATTGAGATGTTAAATAGTATATTGGAGCAACAAAGAGCACAGCTTGATCTTATTTTAGTTGAGCAGAAGAAGATACGTAAGGATGTTACGACTCGGAACTGGGAAGATCTTGAAGCTCATATCGTTACTTTGAATTATCTTTCGCAGCAGTTTTCTGTTTTGGAAGAACAGCGGACAGAAGCCTATGCCGAAGCAAAAAAAGATGCAAACGGAAAGGATGTTTTGCTGGGAAACCCGCTTTTCCATATGGTACATCAGAAACTTGCCGCGTCCAGAGTTGAGAACGATGCGTTAAATAATTATATTTCGGTGACACGGAATTTTCTTCAGAGCATTTTTGACAATGTTATTCCGCAAAGAAGGAATACATTGTATTCCAATAAAGGAAACCTTGTTCATTCAAAGCCGGAATCATTGGTTTTGAATACACTTTCGTAAGCAGTTTGATGCGTTAATTTACGACCATACGCCACTTCGTGTCGTTTGCATAGAGGAAAATATTTGAATCTGTACTTATGCACAGGTGCAATCCATGTTCGGCGGCTATTCGCAACGAAGTTTCGAGCGACGCCGGGTTTTAATAGGAGGATATATGTCAAGTACATTTGCAGGTATAGAAATGGGAAAAAGAGGCCTTATGGCTCACAGCCAGGCTATCAATACTGCAGGACATAATATATCGAATGCTGAAACAGAAGGATATTCTCGTCAGCGTGTACAGCTTAGACAATATGATCCTATTTATCGCCCTGATTTGGAGCGCGCCGAGGTTGCCGGACAAATCGGACAAGGCGTTACAGCAGAAAGTATTGCCCGCGTACGTGACGAAATGCTTGATGGTCGTATTGTAGCTCAGTCAAACCAGGAATCATACTGGGAGACTCGTGAAAGTTACTACGCCATGTTAGAAGCAGTATACAATGAACCGGCAGATATTTCCGTACGCTCTAATATGGATAAATTCTGGGAGTCATGGCAGGAACTTTCTCTTTTCCCGGAGACAAAAGCAGCAAGACAGGCTGTAGTTACTCGCGGAGAAACATTGGCTGAATCAATCCGTCAGCGCCATACAAGCCTTGCTGGTATAGGAACTCTTCTTAACAATGATATAGAAGCAACTGTTTCACAAGCGAATGATTATGCAGAACGCATCGCTGAGCTTAATACTGAAATTGAGAAATCAGAAGCAATGGGTGATAAACCTAACGACCTTTATGATCAGCGTGATCTTCTTGTTGAGAAACTTTCTAAACTCGTGAATATTACTCGCGACACTCGTGACAACGATGAGTTTATGGTGCATGTAGATGGTCGCATCCTTGTACAGGGCGGCATTGCACGGAAATTCGATGTTGAGCCAATGATAGACAATAATGGATATAGCAAAGTCGTTTGGGCAGATACAGGAAACCTCGCCGGAATAACGGGCGGAAAGCTTGGTGCTCTTATTGAATTAAGAGATGTCGATGTTCGTCACGAAATACAAAGCTTAAATACAATGACAATGAATTTCATGGATCTTGTAAATGATATCCATAGAAATGCTGTCGGTGCGAATAATGTGACAGGACTTGATTTTTTTGTTGAGCAGCCTTTTGTGACAAATGCGCTTGGTAATTATGACAGAAACGGTGATGGAATAGAAGATTCCTCATACATTTTCCGCATTACAGGTACGAATAGTCTAAAAGCACAGGAACAGATCGGCATAGAAGGTACGATAAAAATTGCCGGAAAGGAAGGCACTATCGATATTCCATATTATGCCGCCGATACTGTTGAAACTGTAGTAAACAGAATAAATGATTCAGACGGTGAGGTTAAGGCTTTCCTTGATCGAAACAATAAACTTGTTCTAAAAGGAACGACGGCATTGAATCAGGAAAACCCTGATTTTGTAATACGTCATTTGGAAGATGACGGATATTTCCTTACAGGATATGCAGGTGTTCTTTCGAGAAGCGGCAGTGCTGGTGCGTTCGATTTTAATCAGACAAACGCTGTTTCTAAACTTGCAGATGCACAGTATACGGTTTCGCCGGTATTAAATCCGGCAGGGTATATGGAAGTAAACTCCGCAATAAGAATGGATGTTCTTTCTGTAGCAGCTGCAAAGAAAGGAAGTACTGGAATTGCTGAACCAGGCGATTCATCTGCTGCTGTAGAAATTGCTGCAATACGCAATACACAAGTGATGATAGATCGCGCCAGCACTTTTGATGATTATTTTGCGGATTCAGTTACGAATGTCGGTTTGAAAGGAGAGCAGGCAGAGCTGAATTATCAGAATCAAGCTGCGATAATGGATGATCTTCGTGGACTTCGCGATTCAATTTCCGGCGTGAATATGGACGAGGAACTCGCCGACATAATAAAGTTCCAGCATGGATATAACGCAGCTGCCAAAATCGTGACAGTGATGGACGAGCTTATAAGCACAGTCCTTAAACTTGGCCCGTCTTGATAAAAGATTGTATGCAAAGCATACATGAATATGAAAACGGCATGAATATGCAAATTGCTCGATAAGAACGAAGAGTATTGAAGAGTTTTAAGGAGTAGAAGAGCATGAGAAGAATAAGTACAAGTCTTAGTACTAGCGAACTTCAAAGAAACATGAGAAAGCAAGAATACAGGCTGAACAAAGTGAATAATCAGCTCGGAAACCAGCAGCGTATTCAAAATCTTCGTGATGATCCTATTGCTGCCGGACATCTTGTGCGCTATCAGTCTTATGTCTCAAGAATAAATCAGTTCCAAAAGAACGCTCAAACGCTTACGGACAAACTCACTGTTGCGGAAGGATATATTAATCAGTCCGTGGAAATTCTTCAGACTGTCCGTGAAATAGCAGTCCAGGGCGCGAACGGAATATATACGGATGAAGATCTTAAGAATATGGCTGTAGAAGTTGACGAGCTTCTAAAAGAACTCGTTCAGAACGGAAACGCCGTAAATTCAGAAGGAAGCGCGATTTTTGGTGGAACAAGCACAAACAGGACAGCTTTTGACGTAATATCGGGTCCTGTGGACGGCTCTTCTGTATCATATATTACTGAAGTTCATTACAACGGAAGCATCGATGGAAATAAGTTCGAGGTTGATGAGAATGCTTACATGACGTTCCAGCCTGCCGGAAACCGTATTTTCTGGGCAGAGAATCAGCAGCTTTATTCAGACCGGGATGCGACAGGCTACCGTGTCTCAGAGGACAGCGTTATTTCAATTGATGGAAAAGAAATAAAGATAAACGCCGGTGATAACGTATATTCTATAATTTCAAAGATTAACAATTCTGATGTTGCAGTGAAAGCTTCAATCGATCCGCTTACAAACGGGCTTAATCTTTCTACGACAGACGCACACCAGATGTGGCTTACAGACGCAAAAGGCACGATTTTGAACGACCTTGGCGTTATAAAAGATTCTACGCAACGTCCGCCGTACAATCTTGCTTCAACCACAAAAATCTCCGGCGGCTCTGTTTTCGATGCTGTAATTGCGCTTCGTGATGCGATGCTTTCCGGAGATACGGAGACAATCGGCGGTAAGGCATTAGGTGCTATTGACCGTGGCCTTGATAATCTTATTACACGGCTTGCCGAAACAGGCGCACAATATGAAAGAGCCCAGCAGAACATAACAAGAAATGAGAAAACTGTGCTCGACACTACAGCTCGCATCTCACGCGAAGGCGACGTTGATTTTTCACAGGCTGTAACTGATCTTAAGCTTCTTGAGTATGTTCAAAAAGCAACTTTCAGTACGGCTTCAAAACTATATTCAACATCATTACTTGATTATATGAGGTAAAATAATGAAACAGCATATTAAAATGCCAGAAGGACTTTTAGGATTCGAGGAATACACAGAATTTGAGTTGTCCGATTCTGAATACAAACCGTTTATGGTTTTACAGTCAACGCAGGATGTAAATCTATCTTTTTTCCTTATTGATCCTTTTCTTTTCCGTCCTGATTATGAAATGGATATTGATGATGAAATTCTCTCGAAAATTGATATACAGGCTCCAAGCGATGTAATTGTGCTGGCGATAGTAACAATTCCGTCGGACGGCAGTTCAGTTACGGCAAATTTGCAGGGACCTGTAATAATAAACAAAAAGAACGGTTCCGCAATGCAGGTTGCTCTTGGCGATGCAAGGTGGTCAACAAAACATGACATTCTTTCTGAATTGAAGAAGAACAATCCGGAGGGCGTATGCTAATATTATCCCGGAAAATAAACGAAAAAATCTGCATTGGCAACAACATAACGCTTACGATTATGGAAGTACGCGGTGACCAAGTGAAGGTCGGTATTGACGCACCGAAAGATGTTAAAGTTTTCAGACAGGAAGTTTTTAACGCTATTCAATCGGAGAACAAGGCTGCAGCCTCTACCGCAAAAGCAGACCTTTCTGCTTTGTCAAATCTCCTAAAAAAATAAAATATCAAAAAGTAAAGGGCTGCACTTCATTCAATGTTTTGAGGTTGCAGCCCTTTTTTTATTCTATCGATGCGCTGTATACAGTATGTTCAGTTCTGCCCTGCAGCGCGCTTTTCTTCGGCTTCTGAAGGCCGTATGTAAACAGGACCGTCGTAATCCTGCATGGGCGGAACTTTTTCCAAGAACATTTTGTTGGCAATTTCCAGAAGCTGCTGTCCTGCGTCAATATAGAACGCTTTTAGTGTCGTGACTTTTAGCTCCGGGTACGCCGCCGTAAGGCATTCCGTAAAGTATTCTGCATCCGGTCCAACGGCAAGTATGTCTTCTTCTTTATCGAGTTTCGTCGCTATAGCTTCAAGTGTCGCGTCTTCATCAGGGGAGTTTTGCTCGCCGTTCCTGTAGACGGCGGCGTAAAAACGGTTTTTCTTTGCGTCAATTACGGGAACAACTGCGCCTTTCCACTGCAAAAACGGATATGCTATTGCTTTTAGCGTAGGAACAGCATAAATTGGTGTTCCGTTTGCAAGCTGCAAAGCCTTTAGAGCTGCGTATGAAAGGCGCAACCCGGTAAATGAGCCTGGCCCACCGCACAGAGCAGTGAATTCCAAATCTGCTGCGGAAAGAGATGCGAGTTTCAATACATGCTCAATGCTCGGAAGTAGCTGCTCTGACTGGTGCATTCCGATATCAAGCGCAAGTCGAACAGTTTTTTCTTCGTTACGAGCTGTAAAAGTAATACAATTTGATGAACTGTCTATAGCGAGTGCTTTCATTTTTTTATCCTTGATTTTCAAATTATGTTTTCGATGAATTGTTTGGCGTCGGCAAGAAAATCAGAATCATTCCAGTTCTCAATGGAAATATGCCTGGATCCGTCCTGTTGTGCCTCAAGCTTTATTATTATTGTAGAGGAAGGTAATTCTTCCATGATTTTCTCGCTCCATTCAATTACAGAAACGCCTTTGCCATAAATCATATCATCCGTGCCAAGGTTTATAAAATCTTCTGTTGAATCAAGGCGGTATACATCCATGTGATATAGAGGCATTTTGCCTTCATATTCACTTATAAGCGTAAATGTCGGGCTTGTTACAGTTTCTGTTATACCGAGCGCGGCGGCTATACCTTTTGTTATAGTTGTTTTTCCTGCTGCGAGCGTTCCCTGCATTGCAAGGACTGAACCTGGCTTAAGATGCTTTCCGATTATCGTGCCAAGTTCTATAGTTTCTTCTGCAGATTTTGTATGTAAGTGTATCAGGGTAGTAATCCTTCTGAATCTTGACTTAGAATGAGTTCTTTGAGCAGTTTTGTAATAGGGAGAAGGGGATAATCTATATTGTCTAAGAATGATATATCTATATCTTTCGTACCCAGTGGAGAAAGTTCGATTGTAAACTCCACAGGTGTCTGCAGTGTTTTCAAAGGAAGTTCCAGAACAGCGTCAGCTTGAAAAGTACGACGATAGTAGATGTAGCCTTCATCTCTGTGAACATTTTTAAGCTCAATCACTCTCATAATTTATAGGTTACTCCAAAGTAAAAAAACAGTCAATGAAAGTTTTACGGAAATCTCCAAAAACTTAACTTTGCGGGAAACTCCGCTTATTTCTTGTATTCATATACGCGCGCGAATATCTTGTTCCTAATTTTGTTTGTTATGCGGACGAATAAAATATGAAGAACGAACTGACGTTTGTCTGTAATCGGTGTCGTATTCACGATAAGACCTATTACAGAATCGGGGTGTTCTCCATCAATATTAAGTTCCGCATATATATATTGCTTTTCGCGTATATTCATATTAGTCATTATGCTGCAACCACCAGCAGAAATCTCAAGCAGTTGGCCAGTATATTTACGTTCCATCGGTGTGTATTCGATATCAGCCTTTGCGCCTGTGCCACCGGTCGTTATCTTGACAGCAGAGAACAAACACGGAATTTTCATGCTTACTCGCTTGAATTGACGCTTTTGGAAGCTCTGCATATTATTGCAGTGAGTTGTTACCATTTCACCTGCACCGGTTGTGTTTTGATACCTGATTATTCGTACGTCCGAAAGATATGCGCTGCCCGCCTTTGTCTGATAAAGTAACGATATTTTTGAGAGAGCTGGTGGCCGGATCGGGTTGCCGAAAATATCTTTTGGAATTGAAAGAATAAGCTCATTCTTTGTGTTGTCAAGAATTTTTGCCTCAAACTGCTCTTTCGTATCAGAGAAATAAGATATGGTATCTCCGACAGGTATAGCTGCCGTGCTTGTAAGATTTGACAAAGTTTTGCGTGAATTGTCAACTTTCTGCTTTATAGAGAAAAGCAGAGAAAGTTCCTTTTGAATTAAATCATCTTTTTTATTAGTCTGACCGTTTATCTCATTAAACTTTGTAATAAAAAACTGGTCGGATGGTACGTCAAAATGAAACGCATATTCCAAATTCGGTATTTTTTGCGTTGTGCACATTTTTTTCAAGAACGCATACTCGTCCTGATCTAAATCGTACATTTTCGTAATTCGATATAAAATTGCACCGTTTGTTATCTGTTTCGCGCTTTGAGATGAATAATCTGAACCTTTTGTATATTTGTCATGTACCGTCTTCAAAATAAAAACAATAAACAGTAAAAAGACAGATACTCCAATCAAAAGGAATGTTGTTGATGCTGAGATTTGTAATGGAAACGATGCAAAGCTGTTCATCTGATTAAAATCCTGCTATGTCAGAGACATATGCCTCCAGTCTTGGTTTTAGTTCATATTCCGCTAAATCACCTGTGAGAACGGTGTCTTTGTTTTTAAGAGATTCCTCAAAATCGGTGAGTACAGGCGAAAAATCCTTCAGAAAATCAGTAAGTGATTTTTCCGCAATCAATTTACCTTCGAATTTTGCCGGGAAAAGAGACGAAAGAGTAGCAAGATGACACAGAATGTCGAAAGATTCAGCAAATCTGTTGATTATATCAAAGCTCTTTTTGTCATTATTCTGCTGCATAAGGACTGGAAGCTCCTCAAGTTCTGAGCAAAGAGGCTCAAAATCGGAAGCAAGTTCTTTCAATGATTGAATTATACCATCTGCGCAAACAGAAGTAACTGATAATGAATCTGTATCAAGAATTTCACGGGTAGAAAGACCGTCTATCTCATCTGCCGTAATGTTCTTTCCGTTAAGAACAATCTCTATGATCGTAGATTCATTTTCTTCAAATTGTTTCTCAAGTGCGTTTAGTATATCGCCTGTAGTTTTCTCATTTTCAAGCGTGAAAGTCAGTGGCTGTCCGTTTATTTCAATTTTCATAATATTGTCTCCTATCTGTTACTAAGCTGATCGCTGAAGTTAGTGATGGATGTGGATTGAGACTCAAGCGTGCTGAGCGTCGATTCCATGTTACCATATTTTCGTTTATATTCAGCTTCTTTTTTCTCAAGCTGTGACTCAAGCCTTGTAATTGATGTCTGTGTCGTAGAGATTCGGGTATCAAGCGTGGCTATTTTAGTTGAAAGGATACCTCCTGTCTGAACATACGCCTGCAAGTTTCTGTCTAGCATATATGCTATTCCGGAGTCGATAACTTTGTCACCGTCAGAATCATAACCGAACAGATCCTTTACTTCGTCTATATTTTCCTTAAGCACAGAATCAAGTTTCTTTTCGTCAATTTCCAAATAACCGCGAAGACGCGATGCATTGTATACGCCAGATGCGGAACCGGTGGAAATCCCGATCTGAGCCAGCATTGAAATATCATTTCCTTCAATTATATAGTTGTTCGTAAGTATGCGCTGCAGGCTGCTTTTGCCTGTGGAAAGCGTTGTGTCACCGGTGAACATTCCGAGTTTTTTTTCATATTCTTCAGATTCTTCTGTTGTAAGATATTCAAGCTCGGTTATGAGTTCCGGCTTGTTTTGTGTAAGCACGTTGAAATCTGTCATGAGCTGGTTATAATATCCTACCATTTGTATAAGCGCGTCTTTTGCTGAATCCGTGTCAGCTTTAATCGTTATAGTGACAGGCCTTTCGGAAGCTTCGTGAAGATTAAGCGTCACGTTAGGAACAATGTCGTCAATCTTGTTAGAAGAACGCACCATGTTGATGCCTTCGTACTGAAGTTTCGCATCGTCTGCCACAGAAACTGGGTTTACAGGTTCATAATCTCCTGTGCTGTTCACGTCTGAAAGGACAGGAGAAGTAATGGTTACAGTTTTTTCCGTATTTCTGTTTTTAATTACAATAGCTTCTATATTATCGTATAAGAACGGATCTATCGTGTATTTTTGTTTTGTATTCTCTGCCATTACAGGCTCAAGAGGAATTTCGCCAGAGGAAGTCTTGATATATACTATCTCATTATTCTCAACAGGATCGATATACGACGAATCTTCATTTTCCGGGGAGAAACCTATTTCAGAGTCATCGTTGTAGATTATTATGCCTTTGTACTGGATTCTGGAAGGGTCGGGGAGTACGGGCGATGCTACTGCCGGTTTCTGGACTGTTGGCGAGTCTGTCGTCGTCATTGTAAGCTCGAACGTAATATGTTTGTTGTCGCCGGAGACAGAAGGAATCGGTATTTGATAACCTGTGACAGGCGGTGCTTTTATAGAGCCGTCAGCAACTTTTACTGCTGAAAAAATAAAATCAGGAATGCTTGATATTTCGGACTGAGTTCTACCGAATGTGACTTGTCGTGATACTGCTGATTTTTTTATCATGCCAATACGTAGCGCGAAGTCAAGAGCGTCATCCTCAAATTGCAGACGGTTCTCGCTTCCTGTTTCAAGTGCTTCTACCAGAAGAGTTTGTTTTGTGCTTGAAACCCCGATTATCGAAGATTTTACTATGCCGTTGCTTCGGCGGTTTAATGCTGCTGAAAAGTCTGAAAGTTTGCCACCTTTCCAGTTGAAAGAGACTTTTTTGTCGTTTACAGTGATTGTATAAGTTCCCTCTGGCACTTCGGAGTTTTTTTCAATCTCTCCAGAAAGAAAGCGGTCTGCTGAAGCCGTCTGCATGACTTTTATTTTGAAAGATTCAAGTGATGCGTCTCTTGTCGGTTCTGCTGTGACTGTATATTCGTCAGATGACTCAGAAAGTTTTGAGCTGAATGGATTGTCAAAAGAATACAATGATCTGGCGCTTTCTCTTAAAGCGCTCATACGGCGATTTACATCACGCCATGCGGACTGTTCTTGTTTGTATGTCTCAAGTTTGTCCTGTTCCCGGGTAAGTGGTACCCTCTCAACCTCCATAAGCTTTTGTATGGTTTCATTAGTACCATATTTGTTGCTTACGCCGGGAATTGAAATATCAGCCATTGGTTACAGTCGTTCATCCGCAGTTTTCAGATTTCAGATTGTCTCGTCGAAAAGCAAACCCAATGTCTGCTTTATACGAAGTTGCAGTTGCTGTATCTCTGCGGACGGAATCTCCTTTATTACCTTATCGGTAGAAGGATCAATCACCTTGACAATAACCTCGCCAAGTTCATTGTTTACGTTGAAACTAATCTTCCGTCCCATCACGTTTGTGATGTTTTCAAGTTTTTCTACTGTTTCCTGCACTTCTGCCATTTCTTTTTTGATATCTTTTGCGGCTTCTTCCATACCTTCATTGATATCAACCTGTTGTTTAACTTGTTTAGCAGGAATTGGTGATGAATTTTGAGAAATGATGTGCTGGCCGTCCCTGACCATTGCCTGCCCTGAAATACCGGTAGTAATCATGGGCATCCTCCTTGGATGATTATGCAGTAATAACACCGTATTTCAGAATACCCTTATTTTGGTTTGAGTATTCTGCATACGGCACCTTCGTTATTAATACTCAGGAAGAGTGCAGTAAAAGGGGCGCTCCTTTTACTGCTTTTCCCGAATCCGCTAAAAAGATGACATCCAGACTTCTCTTTAACGGTTGCATGTGTATTGTGCGACAGCTGCTTTAGCTTAACTATATCAGTGTGGCTGTAATTAGCGTTAGCTGATAAGGCTCAGTATGTTCTGTGCCTGTGTATTTGCCTGCGCCAGCATAGCAGTACCAGACTGTGTGAGAATCTGGTTCTTTGTGTAATCAACGATCGCTGAAGCCATATCAGTGTCGCGGATAAGTGATTCAGAAGCCTGAAGGTTCTCTGCTGCTGTCGCAATTCCCTGTGAAGCAAGCTCGAAACGGTTCTGATAAGCACCAAGATCTGCGCGCTGTGAGTTTACTCTCTTAAGAGCTTCGTCAATTGTTGTTATAGCTACGTTGGCTGTATCAGGATTAGAAACAGAAACAACTTCGTCATTACCCTGACCGCCTGTAAGTCCAAGAGCCTGAGCTGTCATTGTACCTACAAATACACGTACATTCTGGTCTACGTTCGCACCGATCTGGAACTGCATGATTCCACCAGATACAGAATCTTTCGCGAATGAACCTGTGAGCATGTTCAAACCGTTAAACTGTGCCTGTGATGCGATGCGGTCAACTTCAGCAACAAGCTGTGAAACTTCAACCTGAATCTGCATACGATCGCTTTCTGTATAGATACCGTTAGCGGCCTGTACTGAAAGTTCGCGGATACGCTGTAAAATATCAGTTGTTTCCTGCAAATAGCCTTCTGTAGCCTGAATAAAAGAAACACCATTGTTAATGTTTCTCTCTGCCTGATTCAGACCACGGATCTGGCTGCGCATCTTCTCAGATACAGCAAGACCTGAAGCATCATCGCCGGCTTTGTTAATTTTCTGACCAGAACTGAGTTTTTGCATGTTGCTCTGCAACTGGCTGTGTGTTACGCCAAGATTGCGGTTAGCAAACATAGCACTCAAATTGTGATTAATAACCATAATAGTACCCTCCATGAAAGGAAAAACAGAACAATCCATGTTCCGTCCCCTGCCATACGTACGAAGACTGCGTGAAAGTTATGCGCCTCTTGCATGCAGTTTCAGACTTCATACGACAGGAAAGGCTGCTGCGCTTTTGCACGGCAGCTTTTTCTGTCGGGTACGTACTCAGAAGGGTGTTTTCAAAGATCTCTTTTGAGCCTTCTGAAAAGACTCGTTGCTGTAAAAACCGGACTGCATAAAAAACAGATTATTTACACAGTCCGATTATACTCCACTATTGAAGCAAAGACAAGACATTTTGTGCACTTGCATTTGACTGGGCAAGCATAGCCGTTCCAGCTTGTGTAAGTACAGAATTCTTTGTGTAATCAACAATTGTGCTGGCCATATCAGTATCACGAATTCTAGATTCGGATGCTGTAAGGTTTTCTGCAGCGACATCGATGCCTTGAATAGCAACTTCAAGACGGTTCTGATATGCGCCGAGATCAGCTCTCTGTTTGTTGATACGCTTCAAAGCTTCATCAAGTGTGTTGATTGACATGTTCGCTGAGTCAGGATCTGCGATAGACATAATCGATTCCTCTCCGATTCCGCGAAGTCCAAGAGCGGAAGCTGTCATTGTACCTATGTACATGTGCATTCTCTGATCCACGTTTGCGCCTACGTGCAGCCACATGGACGCTGTTGAATTAGAGTCTCCGTTCTCGTTCTGGGCGAAGCGGCCTGTGAGCATGTTCATGCCGTTGAACTGAGCCTGAGATGCGATGCGGTCAACTTCAGCAACAAGTTGAGATACTTCAACCTGAATCTGCATACGGTCTTCTTCTGTGTAGATACCGTTGGATGCTTGTACGGCAAGCTCGCGGATACGCTGAATAATGTCAGTTGTTTCCTGCAGGTAGCCTTCTGTAGTCTGAATGAAACTTATGCCGTTTTCTGCGTTTCTTGAAGCTTGGTTCAAGCCGCGGATCTGGCTGCGGAGTTTCTCAGATACTGCGAGACCAGAAGCATCATCACCGGCTTTGTTGATACGAAGCCCTGATGAAAGCTTGCTCATATCCTTAGATAAACTGCTGTTGCTTACGCCAAGGACTCTGTTCGCATTGATTGCAGACATGTTGTGGTTGATTATCATATAGTTCCTCCATGGAATGTTGATAAATCAGGCGGCATCCTTGCCTCCTGAAGCGTATATGTTTTAAGCGGCCGTAAAAGTACTGGATCCGCAAAAAATACACACGCAAGAAACGATGTTCAATTTAGAGCATTGTTTCTCACATTCATTATCGGAGGGCATCACATAAATCATTAATGAAATTTTTAAAAAAATTTTAAATAATGATATAATTAAAGTATGAATTACAAATGTTTTTTTTGTGAGAAAGAGAATACGGAACTTTTTTTTGTGAAAAAGACCGGATATTTCCGTTGTTCAGATTGTGGCGGATTTTTTATGATGCCTGAGTCTCGCCTTATGCACGAGAAACAAAAAGAAAGATATCTTAAGCATAATAATACTATTGAGAATAAAGGGTATGTTGAATTCCTGGAAAGCTTTATAAAACCTGTCCTTCATTATGTTTCAAACTGCAAAAACGGTTTGTCTGCAATTACGGCCATACTTGATTATGGATCTGGTCCGGAGCCTGTTCTGGTGGAGCTTTTGGAGAGCTACCGTGATAAAGGAGTAATTTCGCGCGAATGCGAGATACGAGGTTGGGATCCGTTTTTCGCCCCGGACACAAAACTTTTTGAAAATGGTGCAGAACTTGTTACATGCCTTGAAGTTGTAGAGCATTTCGAATCGCCCGACGAAGACTTTTCAAAACTTGCTTCTTGCGTAAAGTCCGGTGGCATTTTAGCCGTCGGTACGATGCTCGTTCCTTCGGGTGGGGAAGAAGCTTTTAAGAACTGGTGGTACCGTTCTGATGCGACGCATGTTTCTTTTTACACAGAAGATTCCCTGCGTTCTGTTGCAGGCAGGCATGGCCTTTCGTATTTGACACGGCTTTCTGACAGAGTGTTTGTTTTCAAAAAACACTGAGATAGAATGATTTTTCCGACAGATTATATCAGTGTGTACCTGCTTGCGGGTGTTTACAATCCTTGATTTTCAAGCAATGCGCGAATCTTTTTTGCGGCCTTTCCTCTGTGCGAGATTTTGTTTTTCTCTTCTTCGGTAAGCTCTGCGATGGTTTTGCCGTATTCAGGCAAGAAAACTATCGGGTCATAACCAAAACCGCCTTTTCCTGTAGCGTATTCTATACCTTTTACAAGCTGTCCTTCGATAGTTTCCTGGACGGAAACAAACCTGTCATTGCCAAGGTACAAAACCATCGCACAAACGAAACGGCACGTAAGCACAGCGTCATTTCCCAATCCTTGCTTGCGGGCTTCTTCCCACGCCTCTTCAAGCAAAAGAGTGTTTTTCTCTTGCTGAGTACATTCTTTTGAACCGGGTTCATCATCTTTTCCTGTATAGCGGGCGGAGAAAATGCCCGGTCTTCCGTTCAGTATGTCAACGCATATTCCTGAATCATCTGCAATTACCGGAGTTTTTGTTATACGCCATAAAGATTCTGCTTTTATCAAGCTGTTTGCAATAAAAGTGTTTCCGTTTTCTTCCGGATCGAACGAAATGCCTATATCAGACGGAATGCATATTTCATGTGGGGAGAAAAGTTCCGACAATTCCTTCTTTTTGTGCTTATTGCCAGTCGCTACGAAAATTTTCATATTATGATGATATAGCTTCTTGATTTTTTATTCTATACCCAAGCTTCTTTTTGTTTATTGGATATCACTTAACTGTTCTTGTGCAAAATGCTGAATCCTTCTTACGATATTTGCTTCTAATCCAAGCACCCTGGCAATCTCTGCACATGAAGGAGTTAGTAATCTTGATTTTTTGAGCCTTTCTGTATTGAATTTCCATCTTTTGTCGTAGAACTCAATTGCTTTTTTCAGCGAATTGTAAAAATATGAGTTTTCGCTTGTTTTCTCTAGCAAAAGCATAGACTTTTTCTTAAGGATGTATGACCTGTTCTGATACTCCTTTTGTTGTGAATACAAAAGCCTTTTTTTGTATAAGGAACCTTGTAATTTTAGAAAGATATCAAGAATCTCCTTCTCTTCGATTCCTGTTAATTGATGAAGTTTGTGGATATGTGATTGGTTTATGTAATTTACGGATTTTAAGGCGAGTATCATCAACTTAGTTGATTCTGGAAGTTTTTTGCAGAATGAGTTGAGTTTTTTCTTCATTTCTGATGGAATTTGGACTTGAACAGAATTGTCCGGTTCAAAATTACAATCGCTTTGATCTGTTACGTATTCATTTTC